>NZ_JBHWMB010000039.1:7792-13243 GCF_042730015.1 Streptomyces sp. NPDC059957
GGCTACAACATCGCGGGGCCCGAGGTGGAGAAGGCGCTGGCCGACCACCCGTACGTGGCGGACTGCGGCGTCGTCGGGGTCCCCGACGAGCGGCGCGGGATGCTCGTCAAGGCGTACGTGGTGCTGCGCGCCGGTGTCCCGGACGCCCCGGAGACCGTCCGCGCGCTCCAGGAGCACGTCAAGGCGGCCATCGCCCCCTTCAAGTACCCGCGTGCGGTGGAGTTCGTCACCGAGCTCCCCCGTACGGAGACCGGCAAGCTCCGGCGCGGCGAACTCCGCAACCGGGGAGGGGAACCGGCGGAAGCCGCCCCCACCGCCGCGGCCCCGGACGACGGCGGCTGCGCCGCCGGGTGTCCCGAGGCGCAGGTGCCGCACCTGCCCAGCGTGGTCGTCGAGCGCCGGGTCGAGTGGACCGACACCGATGCTGCGGGCCACTACCACCACTCCACGGTGATCCGCTGGGTCGAGGCTGCCGAGGCCGTGCTGCTGCGCCGCCTGGGCCTGTCGCACCTCTTCGGCAGCACGCCCCGGGTTCACTTCGAGGCCGACTACCGGGCCCGGCTCTGGTTCGGCGAGGCCGTACGGACCGAGCTGCGGGTCACCAAGGTCGGCGCGAGCTCCCTCCACTACGCCTTCACCGTGCGCGGCGAGCCGGGCCCTCCGGGCCCGGACGGCACCACGGGCCCGGACGGCACCACGGGCTCGGACGGCGCAGTGGCCGCCACCGGCCGGATGGTCATCGCCCATTCCGCTGCCCGCGCGACCGGGACCACCCCCTGGCCCGCCGAGGTTCGCGAGGTCCTCACGAAGGCGGGCCGGCAGGCCCCCGAACTGATCGAGAACAACCGAGGAGGCGCCCCGTGCGCATAGCAGTCATCGGAGGCGGGCCGGGCGGCCTGTACTTCGCCGCCCTGGCCAAGCAGATCTCCCCGCACTGGGAGGTGACCGTCTGGGAGCGCAACGCTCCCGACGACACCTTCGGCTTCGGGGTGGTCTTCTCCGACGAGACCCTCGACGGCATCGCGCAGGCGGATCCCTTCGTACACGCCGCGATGTCGGCGGAGTTCGCCCGCTGGAGCGACATCGACGTCCGCCACCGCGGCCGGACCCTCACCTCCGGCGGGCACGGTTTCGCCGCTCTGGGCCGGCGCCGGCTGCTGGAGATCCTCCAGGAGCGCTGCGCCGCCCTGGAGGTGGACGTCCGCTACCGCACGCAGTCCCCCGCGCCGGATCAACTGGCCGCCGAATACGACCTGGTGGTCGCCTGCGACGGCGTGCGCTCGGCCACCCGGTCCGCCCATGCCGACACCTTCGGCACGGATCTCGACGAGCGCGCGGGCCGCTACATGTGGCTCGGCACGGACAAGGTCTTCGAGGCCTTCACCTTCATCGTGGAGGAACGGGACTTCGGCACGCTCCAGGTACACGCGTACCCGTACGACGACACCCGTTCCACCTTCATCGTGGAGATGGACGAGGACACCTGGCGGCGCGGCGGCTTCGCCGGGTCCGCCGGCCCGGACCTCACGCCCGGCGCCAGCGACGAGGAGGGGATCCGCCGCTGCGAGGAGATCCTCGCAGCGCACCTGGACGGCCACCGGCTCATCCCCAACAACTCCAAGTGGCTGCGCTTCACCACCGTGCGCAATCGGACCTGGCGCCGCGGCAACACCGTGCTGCTCGGGGACGCCGCGCACACGGCCCACTTCTCCATCGGCTCCGGCACCAAGCTCGCCATGGAGGACGCACTCGCCCTGGCCGCCTGCCTGCACGAGCATCCCGACGTGGAGAGCGCGCTGGCCGCCTACGAGGACGAGCGCAGGCCCGTCGTGGAGTCCACGCAGCGGGCGGCGCAGGCCAGCCTGGAGTGGTTCGAGAACATCGACCGGTACACCGGCCAGGACCCGCACCAGTTCGCCTTCAACCTGCTGACCCGCAGCCGCCGCGTCACCTACGACAACCTGCGGGTGCGCGACGAGGAGTTCACCACCGCCGTCAACACCTCGGCGCCGGTCCCGCCCATGTTCCGGCCCTTCCGGCTCGGCGGACTGCGCCTGCGCAACCGGATCGTCGTACCGCCCATGGCCCTGTCCACGGCCGTCGAGGGAGTCCCGGGCGACTTCGACCTCGTCCACCTGGGCACCCAGTCCCTCGGCGGCGCGGCCCTGGTCATCGCCGGCATGACGGCGGTCAGCGCCGACGGCCGCACCGACGCGGGCTGCCCCGGTCTGTGGACCGACGAGCAGGAGGCCGCCTGGCGCCGGATCACCGCCTTCGCGCACGGCCAGTCCGACACCTGCCTCGGCATCCAGCTGACCCACGCCGGCCGCCGGGCCGCCGGGGACACGCCGCTGGCCGCCTCCGCACTGCCCTGGGAAGAGGGCGGCCCGGTGCCCCGCGAGGCGAGCCGCTCCGATATGGACCTGGTCGTACGGGACTTCGTGCGCGCGGCCGAGCGCGCCGACCGGGCCGGCTTCGACGTCCTGGAACTCCAGTACGGGCACGGCCATTTGATGTCCGGGTTCCTCTCTCCGCTGACCAACCGGCGCACCGACGAGTACGGCGGAGCGGTGGCCGACCGGCTGCGCTTCCCGCTCGAAGTGCTGGGCGCGGTGCGCGCGGTGTGGCCGGCCGGGAAGGCCCTCCTGGTCCGCGTCTCGGCCGCCGACTGGGCCGAGGGCGGCCTCGACGAGGCGGACGCCGTGCACATCGCGCGCGCCCTGGCCGCGGCGGGCGCCGACGCGATCGACGTCTCGACCGGCGAGGTCGTCTCCCACGAGCGGCCGGCCTTCGGCCGCAGCTACCAGACGCCGTACGCCGACCTGATCCGCAACACCACCGGGGTGGCCACCATCGCCGTCGGTGCGATCTCCACCTACGACGACGTGAACTCGGTGATCCTGGCGGGCCGCGCCGACCTGTGCGCGGTGGGCCGCGCCCAGCTCCACGACCCGCTGTGGACCCTGCACGCGGCCGTGGCCCAGGGGTACCGCGGGCCGGCAGCGCCGTGGGCCCGGTCCTGGCGGGCCGGCAGCGCCCGGCCGCCGGCGGCGCGCACCGACCGGGTGCCGCCCCGCCTCGAACTGCTGCGGCGGCCCGCCGCACCGGTGCACCAGCGATGGCTGCCGCGCGTCGCCGCGCCGGCCCTCTGAACGGAACGGCCGAGATCCCATGGAGACCCGTCCCCCGAACGACCTGCCCCGCTTCACCGCGGCCGCCGTCCAGGCCGCCCCCGTCTATCTCGATCCCGCCGCCACCGTCGACAAGGCCGTCGCCCTGATCGCGGAGGCCGCCGGGAAGGGCGCCGAACTCGTCGTCTTCCCCGAGGCGTTCGTGCCCGGTTACCCGTACTGGAACTGGACGATGAACCCGGTCCAGGGCTCGCCCTGGTTCGAGCGCCTGCAGCGTGCGTCCATCGACATCCCCGGCCCGCACGTGGACACCCTGCGCGCGGCGGCCCGCCAGTACGGGGTCGTGCTGGTCATCGGCGTCAACGAACGTGCCCCGCACAGCCTGGGCGTGCTCTACAACACGCTGCTGACCATCGGCCCCGACGGCGAACTGCTCGGCGTGCACCGCAAGTTGGTGCCCACCTGGGCCGAGAAGCTCACCTGGACGGGCGGCGACGGCAGTTCCCTGCGCGTCCACCAGACCCCCGTCGGCCCGGTCGGTGCCCTCGCCTGCGGGGAGAACACCAACACCCTGGCCCGTTTCACGCTCCTGGCCCAGGGTGAACTGGTGCACGCGGCCTGCTACATCGCCCTGCCCGTGGCACCCACCGACTACGACATGGCCGAGGCCATCGCCGTCCGCACCGCGGCCCACAGCTTCGAGGGCAAGGTCTTCTCGGTCGTCGCCTGCTCCACCGTCTCCCCCGAGATCGTCGACGCGGTCGCGGGTGAGGACGAGGAGGTCCGGGCCCTGTTCGCCCGGCCGCGCAGCGCCCTGTCGGGCATCTTCGGCCCCGACGGCCGCCCGGTCACGGAGCCGCTCGTCGACGTCGAGGGCATCGTCTACGCCGAGATCGACCTGAACCGGTGCATCCAGCCCAAGCAGATGCACGACATCACCGGGCACTACAACCGCTTCGACGTCTTCCGCCTCGAAGTGGACAACCGGCCGCGCACGCCGGTCAGTTTCACCGTCCCGCACCCGGCCCTGCCGGCCACCACCACCCCCGAGGAGGACGCATGACCACCGACCAGGACGACACCGCACTCGGCCGCGCCCGGGTCTGCGACACCCCCGAACTCACCGCCTACTACGGCGAGCTCGAAGCCCTGGAGGCCGGTGCGCTGTGGACGGTGGCCAACGACATCGAACCCTGGTACCCGCAGCCCAAGTCCGTTCCCGTGCTGTGGCGTTACGAGGAGCTGCGGCCGCTGGTCCACAAGGCCCTCGGCCTGGTCCGGGCCGACGACGCGGGCCGCCGCGTCGTGATGCTGGTCAACCCCGGCCGCAGGGACGTCAGCGCCGCCGCCGGACTCCTCTACACCGGGCTGCAGATCATGGGGCCCGGCGAGGCCATGACCGCCCACCGCCACCAGGCCGCGGCGCTGCGCTTCGTGCACGAGGGCACCGGAGCGTGGACGATCGTGGACGGCCAGAAGCTGAAGGTCGGCCCGCGCGACTTCGCCATCACCCCCAACGGCACCTGGCACGAGCACGGAAACGACGCCACCGACGCCCCGGTGATCTGGCAGGACGGCCTCGACATCCCGCTGGTCAA
Source organism: Streptomyces sp. NPDC059957 (assembly GCF_042730015.1). Classification (NCBI taxonomy): domain Bacteria; kingdom Bacillati; phylum Actinomycetota; class Actinomycetes; order Kitasatosporales; family Streptomycetaceae; genus Streptomyces; species Streptomyces sp. NPDC059957. The sequence goes on from NZ_JBHWMB010000039.1 coordinate 12,522, forward strand.
CGCCTTGGACGCCGGGTTCTACGAGGTCCACCCGGAGCTGTACCAGCAGCCCGGGAAGGTGGTGAACTCCTCGGTCCTGACCTACGCCGCGAACCTGCTCCCGTACGGCTCCGAGAAGTGGACCCGCCCCTACTCCCCGCTGCTGGCCTACCCCTGGGAGCAGACCTACGAGGCCCTGCGCGGCCTGGCCACGGCCACCGAGGGCTCCCCGTACGACGGGGTGATCGCGGAGTACACCAACCCGGTGACCGGCGGTTCGGTGATGCCCACCATGAGCGCCCACATGCAGCTGCTGCGACCGGGGCAGGCCACGCTGGCCCACCGCCACACCGGGTCGGTGATCTACACGGCGGCGAAGGGACACGGCGTATCGGTGATCGCCGGGCAGCGCTTCGAGTGGAAGCAGGGCGACGTGTTCTGCGTCCCGTCCTGGGCCTGGCACGAACACCACAACCTGGACCCGTCCGAGGACGCGTGCCTGTTCTCCTTCAACGACTTCCCCGTCATGCGCTCCCTCGGCTTCCACCGCGAAGAGGCGTACCCGGACAACGGCGGGCACCAGCCCGCCTCCTGAGCCGCGTCGCCGCACCGGACCGCCGGCCCTGACACCGGTCCCGGTGCGGGGGGGCAACCCGCGCGACCTTCCTTCCATCCCCTCCCCCCCCCTCTCGGAGACCCCCGTGCGAATTGTGCACTCCATGACCGAAACCACAACCACCACC
>NZ_JBHWMB010000039.1:13253-74360 GCF_042730015.1 Streptomyces sp. NPDC059957
AACAATGGTGAGAGCGAACCCCCCTGTGGGCCTGCTGACCCGAGCTGCCCCTCTTCCCCGGACCTTGTCCTGGTTGCGCCGGCGCACCCCGCGCCGCCTTCCTGCCGTCCCTTCACCTCACTTCTAGGAGCCACTGATGCGACTGGTGACCTACACGACCGCACCGATGACCACCACCGCCGACCGGCTGGGCGCCCAGGTCGACGGCCTGGTGTACGACCTCGCGGCCCTCGCCCGGCACGCGGGCGTCGACCTGCCCGCCGATCTGCTCTCCTTCGTCCGGGCCGGCGACCCCGCCCGGGAGACGGCCGCCCGCCTGCTGGCCGGCGATCCCGCGGACCTGCCCGCCGGGGCCGTTCACCGGCTGGAGAACGTCACCCTGCGCGCCCCGCTGCGCCCCGGAAAGATCATCGGGGTCGGGCTGAACTACGTCGAGCATGTGGAGGAGTCCAGCCGGAGCCTGGACACCGACAAGGACCTGCCCCCGCGTCCGGTGCTGTTCAGCAAGCCCGCCACCGCCGTCACCGGCCCCGGGGCGCCGATCCTGCACAACGCCGACCTCACGACGCAGCTCGACTGGGAGTGCGAGCTGGCCGTGGTCATCGGCCGGGCCGCCTTCAGGGTGACCGAGGAGGAGGCGTACGGCCACATCTTCGGCTACAGCGTCGTCAACGACATCAGCGCCCGCGACCAGCGCCGTTCGGGCCAGTGGTTCTTCTCCAAGGGGCAGGACTCCTACGCCCCCTTCGGCCCGGCCGTGGTCACCGCCGACGAGGTCCCGGACCCGATGGCCCTCGACCTCGAACTGCGGGTGAACGGGGTCACGAAGCAGAAGTCCAACACCCGCCACATGCTGTTCCCGATCGCCCGGCTCATCGCCGACATCAGCTCGGGCGTGACCCTGGAGCCCGGCGACGTCATCGCGACCGGCTCGCCCTCCGGCGTCGGGGCCGGCATGGTCCCGCCCGAGTTCCTCGTGCCCGGCGACACCGTGGAGGCCACCGTCGAGATCATCGGCACCCTCGCCAACCCGGTCGTCGACGCCCGCTGAACCCGGCTCTGAACACCCCCGACACCCCGATACAGAACCGAGGAGCACCCGTGCCGCCCCGTACCTACCGCATCGGCCAGATCGTCCCGAGTTCCAACGTCACCATGGAAACCGAGGTGCCCGCGATCCTGCGCGCCCGCATGGAGATCGCGCCCGACGACCGCTTCACCTTCCACTCCAGCCGCATGCGCATGACCCATGTGACGCCGGAGCAGCTCAAGGCCATGGACGCCGATTCCGACCGCTGCGCCGTGGAGCTCTCCGACGCGCGGGTCGACGTGCTCGGCTACGCCTGTCTGGTCGCCATCATGAGCATGGGCCTCGGCTACCACCGCACCTCCGAGGAGCGCCTGCACACGCGCACCGTGGAGAACGGGGCCCCCGCCCCCGTGGTCACCAGCGCGGGCGCCCTGGTCCACGGGCTGCACACGATGGGCGCCAAGAAGGTGGCCCTGCTGGCCCCGTACATGCGCCCGCTCACCCGGACCGTCGTCGACTACCTCACCCACGAGGGCATCGAGGTCCTCGACTACCAGGCCCTGGAGATCCCGAACAACCTCGACGTGGCCGCCCACGACCCGGCCAGGCTTCCCGGCCTGGCCCGCGCCCTGGACTACGCCGACGCGGACGCGGTCGTCCTGTCGGCCTGCGTGCAGATGCCCTCGCTCGGCGCCATCGAGGAGGCCGAGCAGCTGCTCGGCAAGCCGGTCGTCTCCGCGGCCGTCTGCACCGCCCACCAGATGCTGCGCGCCCTCGACCTGCCGGCCGTCGCGCCCGGCGCCGGCCATCTGCTCTCCGGCGCGTACGCGCAGGCTCCGCTGCACCCGGGGACGGGGGCTTCGGGGTGACCGGAGGCGGCCCAGCCGCCGCCCCTCGATAGGATCACCACCCCACACCACGGGAAGGTGATCATGTCGGACAGCCCCCTCAGGCCCAGCTCGTTGATCAGTACGGTCTACGGGGCCTTCGTGCGCGGGAGCGGCGGCTGGATCTCCGTCGCCGACCTGATCACGCTCATGTCGGAACTCGGCGTGGAGAGCCAGGCCGTGCGCTCGGCCATCTCCCGGCTCAAGAAGAAGGGCGTGCTCGAACCGGAGCGCCGCGGGGCCACCGGGTACCGGCTCAGCCCGGCCGTCCACCCCGTCTTCGACGCCGGTGACCGGCGCATCTTCGCCAGCCTCGAACCGGCGGACCTCGGTGACGGCTGGGCCATGGCGGTCTTCTCCGTCCCGGAGTCCGAGCGCTCCCACCGCTACCAGCTGCGCACCAGGCTGACCTGGCTCGGCTTCGGCAACATCGCCCCCGGCGTGTGGCTGGCGCCGGGCCGGCTCCTGGAGGACGCGCGCGACATGCTCGTCCGGCTCGGCCTGAGCGAGTACGTCCACCTGTTCGCCGCCGCCGACTACGCCGCGTTCAGCGACCTGCCGGAGGCGGTCAGCTCCTGGTGGGACTTCCCCGCGATCCAGGCCCAGTACGCCACGTTCACCGGCGCGTACGCGCCGGTCGCCGCGAAGCTCGCCCTGCAGGAGGGCATCGACGCCGCCGAGGCCTTCCGCCACTACGTGCCGATGCTCACCGAGTGGCGCCGGCTGCCCTACCTCGATCCGGGCCTGCCCGCCGAGCTGCTCCCCGCGGACTGGAACGCCGTGGGCGCCCGGCAGGTCTTCCAGCAGCTGCACGAGGTTCTGGCGGGGCCGGGCCTGCGGCACGTACAGGACGTGACGGGCTCCTCCGGGGGAAGCGGCGCCTGAGGGAGCGCTCCCTCAGGACGATTCGCGGACCACGAGGTCGTTCGGCATGAGCACCCGGTCCCTGGGGCCGCCCTCGATCAGGCCCAGGAGCAGCCGCACGGTGGCCGTGGCCTGATCGGCCATGGGGCTGCGTACGGAGGTGAGGGCCGGGACGGTGTAGGCGGCGGCCTCGATGTCGTCGAAGCCGACGACGGCCACGTCCTCGGGGACCCGCAGGCCCACCTGCCGCAGGGTCCGCAGGGCGCCGATCGCCATCAGGTCGTTGGCCGCGAACACCGCGTCCAGCTCCGGGTCGTCCTCCAGCAGCTGCCGCATGGCCTCGGCTCCGGAGGCCCGGGTGAAATCGCCCAGCGCCACGATGGACCGGCGGCCGGTGTCGCGCAGGGCGGCGCGGTAGCCGTCGAGTCGCTCGCGGGACTCGAAGAGGTCCAGCGGTCCGGTGATGGTGGCGATCCGGCGCCGGCCCCGTTCCAGGAGGTGGCGCACGGCGAGCGCGGCGCCGGCCGCGTTGTCCAGTTCCACGTACGGCACGTCCGGGGCGCAGGTGCGGTTGAACGAGGCGACCGGCAGGCCCGTCCTGGCCAGGGCCGCGGGCAGCGGGTCCGTGCCGTGCAGGGCGACGAGCATGACGCCGTCCACGTGTCCGCCGGCCACGTACTCCTCGACCCGGGCGCGGCTGCGGTCGGATTCGGCGAGCATGAGCACGACCTGCTTGCCGGCGGCCTCCAGTTCCCTGCTGACGGCGCGGACCACGGTGGAGAAGAGGGGATCGTCGGAGACCACGCCCTGGGGTGGGTCGGAGACGACCACGGCGACCGCGTGGGTCCGGCGTGTGACCAGGTTGCGGGCGGCGGCGTTGGGCACGTAGCCCAGTTCGCGCACGGCCCGCAGGACGACTTCGCGGATCTCCGGTGCGACCGTGGTCTCCCCGTTGACGACACGGGAGACGCTCGATCGGGACACGCCCGCGCGGGCGGCGACCACTTCCAGCGTGGGTCTTCTCATTCCGGCCCGTTCCGTTCGGCGGCGCCGCCGGGTCGGACGGACGGCTCGCGGGGGAGCGTTCTCCCGCGATGGTGGACCGGACCCTGATCGACTGTCAACAGTCCGTGTTCCGCGAGGCGTTGGCCGCCCGTCCGGACCGGGTCGCGGCCCGCGCGGGATTCTCCCTGGTCAGCATGGTTCACCGTGGGGTGTGCGGGCGCCGAGAGAACGCTCCATCGGTGGACGAACCGGCGTCGCCTGTATGTCCGCCTGGTGACGGGACACCTTGACAGCCCTGGGGGGCCGCCCCATCCTCACCCCTCAGGGAGCGCTCCCCAGCCCCCTCTCCGCCTCCCTCCGTTCTTCCCCTCCCCCCCTCGCTTCCAGGAGCCGCCGTGCCTCCGTCGCTGCGCCGCCTCGGCTTATTCCTCGCCGTCGCGTTCACCCTCCTCGCCTTCAGCAGCCTCCCCGCCTCCCCCGCCCGCGCCGCCGAAACCCTGCTGTCGCAGGGCAGATCCGTCACCGTCTCCGGAAGCGAGCCCGGCTACAGCCCCGCGAGCGCCGTCGACGGGAACGCCGGCACCCGCTGGTCCAGCGCCTTCTCCGACCCGCAGTGGATCCAGGTGGACCTGGGGTCCGCCGCCACGATCAGCAGGGTCTCCCTCAACTGGGAGGCCGCGTACGCCAAGGCCTTCCAGATCCAGGTCTCGGACGACGCCGCGAACTGGACCACGCTCTACGGGACGGCCGCCGGCGCCGGCGGCACCCAGAACCTGGCCGTCACCGGAACCGGCCGCTACGTGCGGATGTACGGGACCCAGCGCGCCACCGGATACGGCTACTCCCTCTGGGAGTTCCAGGTCTACGGCACCCCCGGCACCGGCGACGGCGGCGACGCGCTCCTCTCGTACGGCAGGACGGGCGCCGCCTCCTCCTCGCAGGCCGACGGGAACTGCTGGGAGTGCACCCCGGCCAGGGCCTTCGACCGTGACCCCGCGTCCCGCTGGGCGACCAGCCCCACCACGGGCTGGACCGATCCCGGCTGGATCTCCGTGGACCTCGGCGCGCCCGCGCAGATCCACAAGGTGGTCCTCCAGTGGGACCCGGCCTACGCGAAGTCCTTCCAGATCCAGGTCTCCCCGGACGGGAACGCCTGGACCCCGGTCTATTCCACGACGGCGGGCACGGGCTTCAAGCAGACGCTGACCGTCTCGGGCTCCGGGCGGTACGTGCGGATGTACGGCACCGAGCGCGCGACCCCGTACGGATACTCCCTCTGGGAGTTCCAGGTGTACGGCACCGGCGGTGCCCCGGTGACTCCCCCGCCGCTCCCCCCGGACCCGGCGAACCCGCCGAGGCTGGTGTGGAGCGACGAGTTCGACGGCCCCGCGGCCGGCAAGCCGGACCCGGCCAAGTGGCGGGCGGACCCGGGCACCGGGCAGAACGGCGAGCTGGAGTACTACACCGACCACCAGAATGCCGCGACGGACGGCGCGGGCCACCTCGTCATGGAGGCCCGCAAGGAGGCCACGCCCGGCCAGGGCTGCCCGCCCGACCCGCTGACCGGCAGCACCACCTGCCAGTACACCTCGGCGCGGATGAACACCGGGGCCACGTTCCAGTTCACGTACGGGCGCGTCGAGGCCCGCATCAAGGTGCCCAAGGGCAACGGGCTGTGGCCGGCGTTCTGGATGATGGGCGGCGACTTCCTGACCGGGCGGCCGTGGCCGTACAACGGCGAGATCGACATCTTGGAGGTCCTCGGCAAGGACGTGAAGACCTCGTACTCCACCGTCCACGCGCCCGCCTACAACGGCGGCGGCGGGATCGGCGGCCCGTACAAGCTGCCCGGTGACGCCGACTTCTCCGACGACTACCACGTCTGGGCCGCCGACTGGAACAGCAAGGGCATCGTCTACAGCCTCGACGGGCGGACCGTCTTCACGCTCGACAAGGAGACGGTGGAACGCACCCGCGGACCGTGGATCTTCGACCACCCCCACTACATGATCCTCAACCTCGCGGTGGGCGGTGACTGGCCCGGTCCGACGGACGCCACCACGCCGTTCCCGGCGCGGATGCTCGTCGACTACGTGCGCGTCTACCAGTGACCCAGTGACCGGCAGGGGACTGCCCCGCGCCACCGCCGCCGGGCGGCCCCCTTCCTCCGTTCCGCCCCCCTCTCTCCCCCCCACCGGCAGGCAAGGAATCGCCATGCGAAAACCCCGGTTCACGCTCCACGCCCTCCTCGCGGGCGCCCTGGCCACCGCCTTGGCCGCGAGCCTCGGAGCCACGGTGACCAGTACCCCCGCCCGGGCCGCCGACACCGTGCTCGTCCAGGCGGAGTCCTACGCGGCGCAGTCCGGCGTACAGCTCGAAGCGACCGGCGACACGGGCGGAGGCCAGAACGCCGCGTACCTCGCGGGCGGCGACTGAATGCGCTTCGACAACGTCGACCTGGGCGCTCCGGGCCCCCTGACCGTTTCGGCCCGGGTGGCCTCCGCGGTCGGGGCCGGCGGCGCCGTCGTGCTGCGCACCGGGTCCGTGACGGGCCCGCTGCTCGCGCAGTTCGACATCACCTCCACCGGCGGCTGGCAGAGCTGGGCGACGCGGGCCGGGGATCCGGCGCTGGCCCGGTTCGCGCAGCGGGCTGCGGAGCGGCAGGGGACCGAACTGGCCTTGCTGCGCGGGCTCCTGGTCCGGTCCGGGGCACCCGACACCCGCCCGCGCGAGGGGCACGACATGCCGGGCATGGTCAGCTCCGACACCGTGCGCAGGGCCGGGGCGCTGTCGGGGGAGGAATTCGACCGGGTCTTCGCCACCGCCCTGCGCGCCCACCTCACGCAGTCGGTGCTGCTCTGCGCGGGCGAACGCGCCTCGGGCGGGTCCGGGGAGGCGCGGGAGCTCGCCGGAGAGCTGGAGAAGGCCGGCGCGGAGCAGCTCGCCCTGCTCGACGCGGCCCGCTCCGGCAAAAGTTGAGAATTGTTCACTTTCCATTGACAGGGCGGGTCCGGGGACCCGAAAGTGCCGTGAACGTCCCCGACCGAAGCGAGCCCGCATGACCGCGTCCGTACCGCCCGCATCCCCCGCGCCCCGTTTCCCGGCCGGTTTCCGCTGGGGCGTCTCCGCCTCCGCCTTCCAGATCGAGGGCTCCCCCACCGCCGACGGCCGGGGGCCCTCCTCCTGGGACGCCTTCACCCGGGAGCGGGGGCGCGTCAAGGACGGCTCGCACGCGGAGGTGGCCACCGACCACTACCGCCGCTACCGCGAGGACGTGGCCCTGATGGGCGGACTGGGCGTGGACGCCTACCGGTTCTCCGTCTCCTGGTCCCGGGTCCTGCCCGAGGGGCACGGGACCGTCAACCGGGCGGGGCTGGACTTCTACGACCGGCTCGTCGACGAGCTGTGCGCCGCGGGGATCGATCCGGTGCCCACCCTCTTCCACTGGGACACCCCGCTGGCCCTGGAGGAGCGGGGCGGCTGGCTGGAGCGCGACACCGCCGAGCACTTCGCCGCGTACGCCTCGGTGGTCGCGGAGCGGCTGGCCGACCGCGTGCCCATGTGGATCACCATCAACGAGCCCGCCGAGGTGACCCTCCTCGGCTACGGCCTCGGCGAGCACGCCCCGGGCAAGCAGCTCGTCTTCGATGCACTGCCCGCCGCCCACCACCAGCTGCTGGCCCACGGTCTGGGCGTACAGGCCCTGCGCGCGGCGGGCGCCCGCCACATCGGCATAGCCGCCTCGCACAGCCCCGTGTGGGCCGCCGGCGAGGGCGAGGAGGACCGGGCCGCCGCCGCGTTGTACGACACGCTCACCAACCGCCTCTTCGCCGACCCGATCCTGACCGGCGCCTACCCGGACGGCCTGGAATCCCTGCTGCCCGGCCCGGTGGCCGAGGACCTCAAGGCGATCTCGGCACCGCTGGACTGGTACGGGGTCAACTATTACAACCCGATGCTCGTCGGCGCCCCCACCCCGGCCGGCGCCTCCGCCTTCGGCGGGATCGAGATCCCCTCCGGCCTTCCCTTCGGCATCCGGGAGATCGAGGGGTACGAGCGCACCGACTTCGACTGGCCAGTGGTCCCGGACGGGCTGCGCGAACTGCTCGCCACCCTGCGCGAGCGCTACGGCGACCGACTGCCGCCGCTGTACATCACCGAGAACGGCTGCTCGTACGGGGACGGTCCGGATCCGGGCACGGGCCGGATCGAGGACGCGCGCCGGATCGCGTACCACGAGGGCCATGTCCGCGCCCTGCACGAGGCGATGGCCGAAGGGGCCGACGTCCGCGGCTACTTCATCTGGTCGATCCTCGACAACTTCGAATGGGCGGAGGGCTACCGGCAGCGGTTCGGCCTGGTCCACGTCGATTACGAGACCCTCGCCCGGACCCCCAAGGAGTCGTACGCCTGGTACCGCGACCTGATCCAGAGCGGCAGGTGACCGCCGCGCCGAAGGCCGCCGCGGCGGAGGTGACCACCACGTCGCCGGGCGGCCGGTGGGTGAGCGCACTGTCCCTCGCCAACCTCGGGGTGTGGGTCGGCTGGTTCGGCCCGCTCCAGCTACTGCTGGCACGCCAGGCCGAGTTCCTCACCCCGGAGAACAAGGCGTCCACCCTCGCCCTGATCACGGGGCTGGGGGCGGCCGTGTCGATGGTGGCCAATCCCGTCTTCGGAGCCCTGTCCGACCGTACGACGGCGCGCACGGGCCGCCGTATCCCCTGGGTGGTCGCCGGGGTGACGGGCGGGGCGGCGGGCCTGGTGATCCTCGGTTTCGCACAGAGCCTCGCGGTGGTGATCGCGGGTTGGTGCCTGGTGCAGCTCGCCCTCAACGCCGCCTTCGCCGCGCTCACCGCGGCCGTCCCCGACCAGGTACCGGTCCGCCGGCGCGGCCTGGTCGGCGGCTGGCTCGGCGTCTCCCAGGTCATCGGGATCCTGGTCGGCACGGCGCTGGCCACCGTCGCGGGCGGGATCACCGCCGGCTATCTGGCCTGCGCGGCCTTCTCGGTGCTCGCGGCCGTGCCGTACGTGCTGATGCGGCGGGACTCGGTGCTCGCCCCCGCCGCCCGGCCGCCCTTCCAGTGGCGCGGCTTCCTGACCGGCTTCTGGATCGACCCGCGCCGTCATCCCGACTTCGGCTGGGCCTGGCTGACCCGCTTCCTGATGAACCTCTCGTACTCCATCAGCACGATGTACCTGCTCTACTACCTGACCGACGCCGTGCGCTACCGGGGCGACGCGGACACCGGGGTCCTGGTCCTCACGGCGCTCAACGCCCTCACCCTGCTGTCCACGGTGGTCATCAGCGGCGTCCGGTCCGACCGCAGCGGTCGTCGCAAGTCCTACGTCATCTGGTCGGGGCTGGTCATCGCCGCGGCCACGCTGCTGCTCGCCGTCTGGCAGACCTGGACCGGCGCGATCGTGGCCTCGCTCGTCCTGGGCCTCGGTTACGGCGTGTACACGGCGGTGGACTTCGCCCTGCTCACGGACGTGCTGCCGACCGCCGAGGACCGGGGCAAGGACCTGGGCGTCATCAACATCGCCAACGCGCTGCCGCAGGTGCTGGCCCCGGTGATCGCGGCCCCGGTCGTCACCCACCTCGGCGGGTACACGGCCCTGTACGCGCTGGCCGGAGCCCTGGCCCTGGCGGGATCGCTGCTGGTCAGGCGGATCCGCTCGGTCCCGTAGGCCTCCATATCGTGAGACCCGGCACATTTCTCACCCTTTTGGTCCGATTTGGACCAAGCTTGTGTGGTTCGGATTCCGAAGCGACAGGGAGAGACATGCGACGCGCCCACGGCCGTACGGTCACCACGCGGATCGCCCTGATATCGGCCGGGACGGCCGCCGTGCTCGGCCTCGGCGGGCTCTTCGCCGGCTCCGCGGCCGCCCTGGGCACGCCCGCCCCGGACCGGACCGCCGGGCCCACGGCGACGGCCTCGGCCCGGGCAACGGCCCCCACCACGGCCCCCGCCCCGGCAGCCGTCGGGCAGCAGGTCCTCTCCACCTTCACCGTCGCCTATCCCGCGGCTCCCTACCGGACGCACAACATCGCGCGCGCCGTGGAGCTGATCAACGGGGCCGTCGTCCAGCAGGGCGACATCTGGAGCTTCAACCAGGCGGTGGGCGAGCGGACCGTGGAGAACGGCTTCGTCGACGGCATCATGATCAACGACGGCCGTTACGTGAAATCCCCCGGCGGCGGGGTCTCCGCGGTCGCGACGACCATGTACAACGCCATGTTCTTCGCGGGCCTGAAGCCCGTGGAGCACGGGGCCCACTCCTTCTACATCGAGCGGTACCCGGAAGGCCGCGAGGCCACCGTCGCCTGGGGCACCCTCGACCTGCGCTGGCAGAACGACTCGGGGCACCCCGTGACCGTCCGCGCCTCCTCCACGTCCACCTCGGTGACCGTGACCCTGCTCGGCACGAAGCAGTACGACGAGGTACGCGCCACCAAGGGCCCGCGGACCCAGGTCACCCCGCCGGTCAAGCGCACCGTCACCGGCCCCACGTGCGAGCCTCAGACCCCGCTGGAAGGGTTCGACGTCTCCGTCGACCGCGTCTTCGTCCGGGGCGGCCACGAGCTCGGCCGCGAGACGTTCCGTACGCACTACACCCCGCGCGACGAGATCGTCTGCGCCCCCGAGTCCCCCACGGCCACGCCCGGCACTACCCCCTCGGACTCCCCCGGGACCCCGTCGGGCTCCCCCGGGACCCCGGCCGCGCCCGCCGCGACCGGCACCGCCCCCGCGCCGAGCACGTCCGCCGCACCCACCGCGTCAGGTGACAGCGCCGGCACGGCTCCTGCGCCCACTCCCACTCCCACGCCCACGCCCACGCCCACTCCTTAGGGCAGGATCAGCATCTTTCCGCGCGCCTCGCCCCGGTGGAGCCGGTCGATGGCGTCCGGTGCCTCGGCCAGCCCACAGGTGCGATGGACGGCGACGGACAGGGTGCCGTCCTCGACGTGCCTCCGCAGCACCTCCAGGTCGGCCTGACGCTCGGCGGAGATGAACCCCTTGAGGCCGTGGCGCACGAAGGGGTTCAGCAGCGCGGCCCACAGGACCCGGCCCATGCCGCCCAGCCAGGGCCCGCCGCCCTCGCCGCCGACGATCACGAGCGTCCCGCGCGGGGTCAGGGCGCGCCGCAGGTGCGACAGGGACCGGTTTCCCGCGGTGTCCAGGATGAGGTCGTAGCGGCGGACGCCGTCCGCGAACTCCTCGCGGGTGTAGTCGATGACCTCGTCCGCGCCGAGCCCCCGCACCAGCTCCGTCTTCGTGGTGCTGCACACCCCGGTGACGTGCGCCCCGTACGCCTTGGCCAGCTGCACCGCGAAGGTGCCGACCCCGCCCGCGGCGCCGATGACGAGGACACTCTGCCCGGGCCGTACGCGCCCCGCGTCGCGGAGCGCCTGGAGGGCGGTCAGTCCGGAGATCGGCAGGGCGGCCGCTTCCTCCAGGGGCATCCCGGCGGGCCCCAGCGCCAGCTTGTCCTGCCGGGCGGTCGCGTACTGCGCGAAGGAACCCTCGCAGATGCCGAAGACCTCGTCGCCCACCCGGAAGGCGCTCACCCCCTCGCCGACCGCCTCGACCCGCCCGGAGACCTCCCGGCCGCGCACGGGCACGCTGGGTGCGCGCAGTCCGTAGCCGAGGAGCCGCAGCAGGTAGGGCTTGCCGCTCATGAGGTGCCAGACCCCCGCGTCCAGCGCGGCGGCCCGGACGGCTATGAGCACCTCGCCGGTGCCCGGTCTCGGCGTTTCGATGTCCCTGAGCTCCAGTACTTCGCTGGAGCCGTACGCGTCCTGCACGATCGCCTTCACGGCGCCGTCCCTTCCTCGTCTGCATCGTTTGCATCGCCTGCGCCGTCCGCGTACTGGAATACCTCTTCGAGCGGTACCGCGAAGACGCGGGCGATCCTGAACGCCGTCTCGAGCGAGGGCGAGTAGCGGCCCTTCTCGATGGCGATGACGGTCTGGCGGGTCACGCCGATGCGCTCCGCCAGCTCCGCCTGGGTCATCTCCGTACGCTCGAAGCGCAGGATCCTGATCCGGTTCGTGATGCCGGTCGGCTTCACCACGACTGGAACCCCGAGCGGTAGGCGGCGAGCTTGACGAGCGAGCCGAGCACCGCCGAGAGGACGAAGCCCAGGTAGAGGGCGTTCGAGATCCAGAAGCGGTCCGCACCGGCCATCGAGAGGATCAGCGCGGCCACGGCGCCGATGGCGAGGAAGGACTGCCCGGCGTGCTCGCCGAGGCGGCCGATCTCCTTGTCCCGCTGGTCCTTGACGTCGGCCTCGTCGGGCTTGGCGACCGCCACGGCGATGTTGAGGAGGATCGCGGCGGCGATGGCGCCCCCGACCGTCCAGAGCAGCGGCGTGATGTACGGGACCTCCACCAGGGGGACGCCGTCGCCGGACCGGCCCAGCACGAGGGCCAGGTAGACCGCGTATCCGACGATGGCGACCACCCCCATGATCCATGCGCGCTTCTCTTCGAAGGCCACGACCGCACCCGCTCCCGTGTAAAAGAACTTTGACATCACGAAGGTAAAAGAATCCATACCTGATGTCAATGATTTCTTACATCGCCCTCGCTGGGGCGGGGCCCGGCCCCCTGTCACCCGGGCGCGCGGCCCCGCTGGCACCACGGCCACACCCGGGGCTTGCTGGACGCATGAGACCTGAAGCGCCGCAGACGGCCCCGAGACAGAGCCTGAGCACCCCCAGGGCGGCGGGGCTCGCGGGGATCCTCTTCGCCGTCCTCATGGCGGCGGCGATCGTGCTGGCCCGGATCGGCCTGCCCGAGGGAGGCGGCGCGTCCGAGGTCGAGGTCACCTCGGGGCAGCGGGACGCGGTGACCACCGCGCTGGAGCTCGTCCCCTTCGCGGGCATCGCCTTCCTGTGGTTCATGGGCGCGCTGCGGGAGCACTCCGGCGAGGCCGAGGACCGGTTCGTCGCCACCGTCTTCCTGGGCAGCGGGCTGGTCTTCGTCGCCAGCCTCTTCGGCGCCGCCGCGGCCGCCGGGACGGTGCTGGACGCCGATCAGCCCCAGGAGTTCGGCCGCCACTTCGCCTACAACCTGCTGACCACGTACGGGATGCGGATGGCCGCCGTGTTCGTGTTCGCGACCTCCACGATCGGCCGCCGGATCGGGGCCTTCCCCCGCCCGCTGGCCCTGGCCGGATACCTCGCCGGCCTGGTGCTGCTGGTGGCGGGCTCCTCCCTGCCCTGGTCCGAGCTGGTCTTCCCGGCCTGGGCCCTGCTCGTGAGCCTGTACATCCTGCGGTCGGGCCGGGGCCGCCCCGGCCCCGGCCCGGGCCCGGGCACCCCGACGGGCGCCTGAACCTCACTCCAATGGCCGCCTCGGACGGGCCTCCCCGCGCCACCGCGCGCACGCTGGTCCGGAAAGCCCAGGGGGGCACCGAAAGGACCACACCTTGCTGAGGCTCGTCGTCGATCTCAACCGGTGCCAGGGATACGCGCAGTGCGCCTTCCTCGCCCCCGACGTCTTCGCGATGCACGGGGACGAGGGACTGCTCTACGATCCCGAGGCCGAGGAGGCCCAGCGCGAGCGCGTGGCCCAGGCCGCCGCCGCCTGCCCCGTGCAGGCCATCCTCGTGGACGATCTGGACCGGCCGGGCGGCGCCGCCGCGCGCACCCCCGCGACCGCGGCCTCCGGTGCCGGAGGGAAGGCCTCCGATGGCTGACACCGCTCTGGAGCAGCTCAAGCACTCCGGCCGCATCGTGGTCGTCGGCGCCTCACTGGCCGGCCTGCGCGCCGCCGAGGTCATGCGGGAGAAGGGGTTCGCCGGCTCGCTGACCCTGATCGGCGACGAGCTCCACGAACCGTACGACCGCCCGCCGCTGTCCAAGCAGGTGCTGCTGGGCAAGGCCGACGCCGACCACACCCTGCTCCCCCGACGGCTCGACATCGACGCCGAATGGCGCCTCGGCGTCGCGGCCACCGGGCTCGACATGGCGGCCCGCACGGTCAAGCTCGCCGACGGCGCGGAGGTCCCGTACGACCGTCTCCTGATCGCCACCGGGGTCCGGGCCCGGCCCTGGCCGAACGAGGCCGAGGGCGAGCTCGGCGGGGTCTTCACCCTGCGCACCCGCGAGGACGGGGCCGGCCTGGCCCGCGCCCTGGCGGCCGGACCGCGCCGGGTCCTGGTCATCGGCGCCGGGTTCACCGGCTCCGAGATCGCCTCGGCGTGCCGGGAGCGCGGGCTGGACGTGACCGTCGCCGAACGCGGCGACGGCCCCCTGGTCGGCGCCCTGGGCGGAGTGATCGGGGCGGTCGCCGCCGAGCTCCACCGGGAGAACGGCGTGGACCTGCGGACCGGGATCATGGTGACCGCGCTGGAGGGCGACTCCACCGGCCGGGTGCGGGCCGCACACCTCTCCGACGGCACCACGCTGGAATGCGACGTGGTGGTCGTCTCGCTCGGCGCCCAGCGCAACACCGAGTGGCTGACCGGCTCCGGACTCGGCGCCGGGCCGCGCGGCATCGCCTGCGACGCGGGCTGCCGGGCCTTCGACCTCCGCGGGATCGTCACCGACGACATCTACGTGGCGGGCGACGTGGCCCGTTCCCCGCACGCGCTGTTCGGCTACCAGTTCCTCTCCCTGGAGCACTGGGGCAACGCCGTGGCGCAGGCCGAGACCGCCGCCCACAACATGATGAGCGAGAGCACCGACCGCCGGCCGCACCTGTGGGTGCCGGCGTTCTGGTCCTCGCAGTTCGGGGTGAACATCAAGTCCGTGGGCGTGCCCTCCATGGGCAGCGAGATCATGATCACCCAGGGGTCGCGGGCCGAGCGCCGGTTCACCGCGGTCTACGGCTACCAGGGCCGGGTGATCGGCGCGGTCACCTTCGACAACGGGCGCTGGCTGCAGTTCTACGAGAAGCAGATCGAGGCCAGCGCGCCCTTCCCGCCCCCGTTCACCACGGTGGACCGGCGCCCCGAAGGGCAGCGGCCGATCCCGGCCGACTTCCCCGACCCCTCGGTGCCCACGCACGGCCCGACCATCACCCTCAGCGGGTACTCGCCGGCCGACCGCCGGATCGCCACCTTCACCCCCGCCGGGCACTGACCCGCACGTTCCCGGAGGACCCCCATGGCACACGGCATCCTGAGCCAGATCCTGGACTATTCCAGCCGCGCGAACCCGTACCCGCTGTACGAGGAGCTGCGCAAGACGCCCGTCTTCCACGACGGGACCGGACCGTACGTCATCAGCACCTACTACGACATCCAGAGCCTGCTGCACGATCCGCGGCTCAGCTCCGACGCCCGCAACCTGGCCGCCACGGCCGGGGATCCGCTGGCCGAGGGCGGGGAGGCGGAGGAGACGGCGCTGCCGCCGAGCTTCCTGAAGCTGGACCCGCCGGAGCACGACCGGCTGCGCCGGATGACCAACCGGCCCTTCGGGCCGCCGCACTCCCCGCACCGCGTCGACGGGATGCGCGGCGGGCTGAAGGACATCGTCACCGGCCTCATCGACAACCTCGGGGACACGGAGGACATCGACCTGGTCGACCAGTTCGCCTACCCGTTCCCGGTGACGATGATCTGTCAGCTGCTCGGCGTACCGCGCGAGGACGAGCCGAAGTTCCACGTCTGGGCCGACACCCTCGCCGCGAGCCTGGACCCCGATCCGGACGCCGATCCCGCCGAGCGGCAGCGCAAGACCCACGACTCCCGCATGGAGCTGGGCATGTACCTGGCCGGGCTGATCGAACAGCGCCGCAAGGATCCCGGCGAGGACATGCTCTCCCAACTGGCCGTGGGACACGGCCCGGACGAGTCCATGTCCACGATGGAGCTGCTGAGCACCTCGGCGCTGCTGCTGATCGCCGGCCACGAGACCACGGTCAACCTGATCACCAACGGGATGCTGACCCTGCTGCGCAACCCGGACGTGCTCGCGCAGCTGCGGCAGGAGCCGGGCCTGGCCGTGCCGCTGGTGGAGGAGCTGCTGCGGTTCGAGCCGCCGGTGCAGCTGCTGCCGCAGCGCACCCCGCTCGTGGACATCGAGGTCGGTGGGATCACCATCCCCAAGGGCTCCTCGATGTGGCTGATCCTGGCCTCCGGCAACCGGGACCCGAACCGCTTCGAGAACCCGGACCGCTTCGACCCGTACCGCAAGGACATCCAGCACCTGGGCCTGGGCAGCGGCATCCACAGCTGCTTCGGCGCCCCGCTGGCGCGGCTGGAGGCCCAGCTCGCGCTGACCGAGCTGGCCCGGCGGCTGGAGAATCCGCGGCTGCTGGAGGATCCGCCGCCCTACCGGCAGAACGCGGTCCTGCGCGGGCCCCGGCACCTGCGGATCGCCTGCGACGGGATCCGCGACTGAGCAGGACCTGAGCGGGACCTGAGCGGGACCCGGACCGGGGCCCGCTCGCGGCTACCAGCCGAAGCGGCGGTCGACCTCGCGCTCGAACTCCTCGAAGGTCAGTACGTCGTCGCCGTCCGCGTTCGCCCGGTCGAAGAGGGCCGAGGAGGTGTCCACGTCGCCCACGGCCCAGAAGGGCAGATCGCCGTGGGCGGCGAGCGTGGGGCCCTTGCTGCGCAGGGCCGTGATCACCTCGACGCGGGTCAGTACGCCGTCGCTGTTCAGGTCGAGCGCGTCGAAGAGCTTGCGGGCCTTCTCGCTCATGATGTGGTCCTTTCGATCGAGGGGACGGGGCGGGCGTTTCGTCCTGCTCCGCTACCGCACGCCGTCCGCCAGGGCCGCGGCCGGTGCCTCGCGCTGGTGCGGGACCGGCGAGACCACGGCGATCGGCACGGACCGGGAGTCCTCCTGGTGGAGCGCCACCGTGCGTGTGGGGGCCGGGATCGAAATGCCCTCCGCCCGGAACCGGCTGTGCAGCCGCTTGATGAACTCGTGCTTGATCCGGTACTGGTCGCTGAACTCTCCGACGCCGAGGATCACCGTGAAGTTGATCCTGGAGTCCGCGAAGGTGTGGAAGCGTACGGCTGCTTCGTGTTCGGGGAGCGCGCCGTTGACGTCCGCCATCACCCCGTCGACCACCTCGAGGGTCACCCGCTCGACGTGCTCCAGGTCGCTCTCGTAGCCCACTCCCACCTGGACCATGATCGACAACTGCTGTTCGGGCTGGGTGAAGTTGGTCATGTTGGTGCGCGCGAGCCGCCCGTTGGGGATGATCACCAGGTTGTTCGACAGGTTGCGGACCACGGTGTTGCGCCAGTTGATGTCGACGACGTACCCCTCCTCACCGCTCGTGAGGCGGATGTAGTCACCGGGCTGCACCGTCTTCGAGGCGAGGATGTGCACGCCCGCGAAGAGATTGGCAAGGGTGTCCTGCAGGGCCAGGGCGACCGCCAGACCACCCACGCCGAGTGCGGTGAGCAGGGGTGCGATGGACACGCCCACGGACTCGAGGGCGACGAGCAGACCCATCGCGAGCACCAGGACGCGCGTGATGTTGACGAATATGGTGGCCGATCCGGCCACTCCCGTCCGCGCCTGGGCCAAGGACTGGACGAGGCCGGCGACGACGCGGGCCACGCCGACCGTGGCCACGAGGATCAGCAGCGCGGTCAGCGTGTGATTCACCCAGCCGGAGACCCGTGTACTGAGCGGCAGCGTCGAGGCGGCGACGGCGGCGCCCGCGATGACGGCCGCCGCGGGCGCGAGGGTGCGCAGCGCGTCGACCATGATGTCGTCGCCGCTCCACCGGGTCCTGAGGGCGTGCTTGGACAGCCACCGTACGAGGGCGCGCAGGAGCAGCCCGGCGAGGGCGCCCGCGGCCAGTGCGATGCCGGCGATCAGCCAGTCGTGCAGGACGAGGTCCCGGCTCAACGGACGCCCTCCGCCCCTCGCCGGACCGGGAAGGCGGAGGCGGGCCGTGCGGGCCGCCTGATGAGGGGTGTGGTCACCTTGTCACCTGTCAGTTCGTCGTACGTCGGGCCTCGTTCGCGCATGCGTGCGCATATCGAACGGACTGCCATCCTGCCCCATGGGCAGCGCGGCGCCGAGGCTGGGCCCGGCCGGTGCACGACTCGCTCAGGGGCTCGACCTGATCAGGCGTCCCCGCCCCGGCCCGGTTGCCCGTCCGGACCCGGTTCCGCGTCCCGCGCCTCGGGCGGCTCTGCCGCCGCCGGGTCAAGGATCCGGTTGAGGAAGCTCCGGGTCCGCTCTTGCCGGGGATCCCCGACCACCTGGGCCGCAGGTCCCTGTTCGACGATGACTCCGCCGTCCATGAACACGACCCGGTCCGCGACCTCGCGGGCGAAGCTCATCTCGTGGGTGACGACCATCATCGTCATCCCCTCGCCCGCCAGGACCCGCATCACCGCCAGTACCTCGCCGACGAGTTCGGGGTCCAGTGCCGAGGTCGGCTCGTCGAAGAGCATCACCTCCGGGCCCATCGACAGGGCCCTGGCGATCGCCACCCGCTGCTGCTGGCCGCCGGACAACTGGGCCGGGTAGGCCTCGGACTTGTCGGACAGGCCCACGCGGGCGAGGTTCTTGCGGGCCACGGCCTCGGCCTCGGCCTTGCCCCTGCCCAGGACGCGGCGCTGGGGCAGGGTGAGGTTCTCGCGCACGCTGACGTGCGGGAAGAGGTTGAACTGCTGGAAGACCATCCCGATGCGGCGGCGTACGGCGTCGATGTCCACGTCGAGGTCGGTGACCTCGGTGCCGCCGACGAAGACCTGGCCCTCGCTGGGCTCTTCGAGCAGGTTCACACAGCGCAGCAGCGTCGATTTGCCCGAGCCGGAGGGCCCGATGACGCACACCACCTCGCCGCGGGCGATCTCCAGGTCGATGCCGCGCAGGACGTGGTTGGCGCCGAAGGACTTGTGCAGTCCCCGGATCTCGATCTCCGGGCCGTCCGTGGCCGTCGTGTCCACCGCTGGGGCCTCCTGTGGCATGTCTTCCTCACACGGCCTTGTCGGCGCGGGCCTCCAGGCGGCGCACCACGAAGCTCAGCGGCACGGTCACCAGGAGGTAGCACAGGCCCGCGACCAGGATCGGGGTGGAGTTGGCGGTCTGGCTGGCGAGGTCGCGGCCGAACTTCGTCAGTTCCCGCTCCGACAGCGTCACACCGAGGAACAGCACCAGCGAGGAGTCCTTGAACAGCAGGACGAGCTCGTTGGTGAGGGGCGGGATGACGATGCGGAAGGCCTGCGGGATGACGACCGAGACCATGGCGCGGGCGTGCGAGAAACCCAGCGAGCGGGCGGCTTCCATCTGCCCCTTGGGTACCGCCTGGATGCCGGCCCGAATCGTTTCCGCCATGTAGGCGGCGGCCACCAGTCCCAGGCCGATCGCGACCTTGCCGTACGTGCCGCCCGGGATTTCCGTACCGGGGAACGCCAGGGGCACCGCCACGCCCACGAAGATGAAGATCAGCAGGGCCGGGAGCCCCCGGAACAGCTCGATGTAGACGCTCGCGACCCACCGGTAGGGGGCGACGGAGGACAACCTCATCATGGCGATGACCAGGCCGAGGACCAGGCCCAGGAGGAACCCGGACGTCGTGTAGATCACGGTGTTGCGCAGGGCCGTGGTGATGATGTCCGGGAAGAGCCGTAGCGCCAGGTCCTTCTGCGCGAACTGGTTCTGCAGCCTCCCCCAGTCCGCGGAGACGGCGATCAGCACCAGCACCGCGGCGAAGAGCGCGTACTGCAGTCCCTGCGAAACCCGGCGGCGCTGGCGCCGGGTCAGCCGGGAGGTCACGGGGTGGTGGTCTGGGGCAGCGGGCCGATCCACTGCTCGTAGAGCTTCTTGTAGGTGCCGTCGGCCTTGGCGTCGGTGATCGCCTTGTCGATCGCGGCCACGAGGGCGGTGTTGCCCTTCTTCACCGAGAAGCCGTACTGCTCACCGGTCTCGATGTTCTGTCCGACGGTGAACTCGGCTGCGTTCTTGGGGTCCTTGAGCCAGCCCTGGACCACGGGGTAGTCGATGACGACCGCGTCGACCTGGCCGGTGCGCAGTCCGTTGAGCACCGCGTCCGAGCTCTCGAAGGCCACGGGGTCGAAGCCCTGGGCCTTGGCGTAGCTCTCGCCGGTGGTCCCGGCCTGCGCGCCCAGCTTCTTCGACTTCGCCTTGAGGTCGGCGAGCGAGGTCACGCCGCTCTTCTTGGTGGCGAGCAGCGCCTGCGTGGCGTCGAAGTAGGGAACGGAGAAGTCGACGTTCTTCTTGCGCTCTTCGGTGATCGTCATGCCGGCGGCCGCGAGGTCGCATTCGCCGGAGTTCAGGAAGGCGCCGGTCTTGAAGTTCTCGAAGGGGGTGTCGAGGATCTTCTGCTCCACCTTGAGCCGGGTCGCCACCAGGTCGACCAGGGCCACGTCGAAACCGACGACCTTGCCGTCCTGCTCGAACTGGAACGGCGGATAGGGCAGGTGGGTGCAGGTCGTCAGTTTGCCCTTCTCCACGACGGGCACTCCGCCTGCCGCATCGCCCGGGCCGTCACCGCCCGAGGAGCATCCCGCGACGAGGAGCGCGCCCGCCGCGGCCGCGGCGGCGACGCGGATTCGGGGGCCTGCGGGGCGCTTGCGGTTTCCTCTGGCCGTCCGGAACACGGTGGACCTCCACGAGTGCGGGTCGATCGGCGATCACGGGCGGGACCGTCCGCGGCGATCGTAAGCCACGGGCCGTCCCCGCTGAGGGATCTTCCGCCATGCGTTCCGGGGGCGCCAGGGTGGATCCGGCCAAGATCGCCCGGATGCCGGGAGGCGGCGCCGGTCCGTCCGCCTCCCGGCCGGGGCGGGCCCGCACGAACCCGCCCCGGCGTCACGCCCCCGTCGCCGGCACCGCTGCGGCCGGCGGCGCCGTCAGGGGGCGAGCTCGCGACGGCGGCGGCTGATGGAATCGGGGTCCCAGCCCGGACGGGGTACGGAGGCCAGCAGCAACCGGGTGTAGGGGTGCTCGGGGTCGGTGAGGAGCTCGCCCACCGGGCGGTGTTCCATCGTGCGGCCGCGGTACATGACGAGCGCCTCGTCGCAGACGTAGCGGACGACGGCCAGGTCGTGGCTGACGAAGACCAGGCCGATCCCGGTGTCGCGCCGGATGTCGGAGAGCAGGTTGAGCACCTGCGCCTGCACGGAGACGTCCAGGGCGGACACCGCTTCGTCGAGCACCAGGACGGCCGGTTCGACGGCCAGCGCCCGGGCGATCGCGGCGCGCTGGCGCTGTCCGCCGGAGAGCCGGCGGGGCAGGGCGGCGGCCTCGCGGTCACCGAGACCGACCTGGGCCAGCAGTTCGCGCACCCGTGCGGCACGGGCCGTCCGGTCGGACATGCCGTGCAGTCTGAGCACGCCGTCGACGGTCGCGCCGATGCTGATCCGCGCGTCCAGGGAGAGGTAGGGGTCCTGGAAGACGATCTGCACCGCCTTGGCGCGGGCCAGCCGGGCCGGCCTCCCCCGTACGGAGGCCGCCGGCGGCCGGCCCTGGACCAGGATCTCGCCCGCGTCGGGGCGTTCCAGGCCGATCAGCATCCGGGCGGTGGTGGTCTTGCCCGAACCGGATTCCCCGACGATGCCGAGCGCCCCGCCGGCCCGGACGGAGAACGACAGGTCGTCGACGGCGACGACCTCCGTCCCGCCGGTCCGGTAGGTCTTGCGCAGTCCGCTCACCCTGAGGAGCTCCGGAGGAAGTTCCGGGGGAAGCCCCGGGGCGGTGTCCTTGCTCGGACGGTTGCTCAACTGTCCTCCTTCGGGCCGATTTCGGCGGCGCGGTGGCAGGCGACCTCGGCCGGTCCGTGCCGCAGGAGCTCCGGCTTGGAATGGTCGCAGCGGCCCGGTTCGGCGAACCGGCAGCGCGGTGCGAAGGCGCAGCCGGGGGCCGACTCCAGCAGGCCCATCGGGGCGCCGGGGATGGGGGTGAGGCGGGCGAGGGGGCCCTCGAGGGGCGGGGAGGATCCGAGCAGGCCCGCGGTGTAGGGGTGCCGGGGGGAGGCGAAGAGTTCCGCCACGGGGGCCGTTTCGACGATCCGGCCCGCGTACATGACGTAGATCCGGTCGCTGACGGAGGCGGCGAGCTCGATGTCGTGGGTGATGAGGAGGAGTCCGAGCCCGCGTTCGCGCTGGAGCCTGCCCAGGACGGCCAGGATCTCGGCCTGGGTGCTGACGTCGAGCGCGGTGGTCGGCTCGTCGCAGAGCAGGAGCCGGGGTTCGGCGGTGAGGGCCGCGGCGATCACGACGCGCTGGAGCATGCCGCCGGAGAGCTCGTGCGGGAACTGGTTCAGGTGGCGGACGGGGTCGGGCAGGCCGACCGCGTCGAGCAGCTCGGCGGCCCTGGTGTTGGCCCGGGCCTTGGACCAGCCGTGCACCAGGCGCAGCGGTTCGGTGAGGAAGTCCCCTACCCGGCGTACCGGGTTGATGGCGGCCCTGGGGTCCTGGTAGATCATCGCCGCTTTGTTCGTGCGGACCTCGCGCAGGTTCGCGGGGGTGGCGCCGACCAGGTCGGTGCCGTCCACGCGGACCCGGCCGCCGATCTCGGCGCCCTGCGGGAACAGGCCGAGGGCGGCGCGGGCGGTGACGGACTTGCCGGAGCCGGACTCCCCGACCAGGGCGACGACCTCGCCGGCCGCGACGGTGAGGTCGACCCCGTCGAGGAGGGGGCGGGCCATCGCGGGGAGGGTGACGCGCAGGTCTTTGTAGGCGAGCAGTGTCATCGGGGGTCCCTCCCCGCGAGCCGGTCGCCGAGGTCTTCCCCGACGACGTTGAAGGCGACCACGACCAGGACGACCGCCACGGCCGGCGCGATCGCGGAGAGCGGCCGGCCCTGCAGGACGGCCGCCTGCCCCTGGTTGATCATGGCTCCCCAGTCGGGGGTGGGCGGCTGTACGCCGAGTCCGAGGAAGGAGAGGGCGGCGAGGTCGAGCAGTGCGTAGCCGAAGTTCACCGTCGACTGGGCGAGCAGCGTCGGGGAGATGTTGGGCAGCAGTCTGCGGACGGTGACGTACAGGGGCGAGTGGCCCTGTACCTGGTAGGCGGCGATGTAGGGCCGGGACTTCTCCCGGACGGCCAGGCCCCGTACGAGGCGTGCGGTGTACGGCATGTAGGCGATGGCCATGGCGATCACCGGAGCCGTCATCCCCTTGCCGAACAGGGCCACCGCGAGGATCGCGAGGAGCAGCGCGGGGAAGGCGAACAGCACGTCGAGGACCCGGCCGACGGCGGTGTCGATCCAGCCTCCGCGCCAGGCGGTGAACAGGCCGACGGCGACGCCGAGGATCGTGGAGAACAGGACGACGGCGAGCGGTCCGGCCAGGCTGGTCCGGGTGCCGACGACGAGCGCCGAGAGGGTGTCGTGGCCGCCCTGGTCGGTGCCCAGCCAGTGCTGGGCGCTCGGCCCCAGGAGGGTGTCGCCGAGCTGTCCGAAGGTGGGGTCGTACGGGGCGATCCAGGGGCCCAGGATCGCGACGAGCACGAACAGGACGAGGAGCGCCAGGCAGGTCCGCTGGAGCCGGCTGCCGCCGAGGCGGCGCAGCCGTGCGAGCGGGTCGCGCCGGGCACGGGGGGCTCGGGGCGTTCGGGGGACGGGGGGCGTACGGGTCGTGGTGCCCGTTTCGGGAAGGGTGCTCATCTGGCGCTCCCGGCCGCGGCCGTGCGCGGATCGATCAGCGGGTGGACCAGGTCCACGAGGGCGTTGACGATGACGAAGGCGGCCACCACCAGCAGCACGATGGCCTGGACGACCTGGAAGTCGAGCTGGTCGACGGACTGCACGAGCAGGGAGCCGACGCCGGACATTCCGAAGGCGGTCTCGACGATCGCGGTGCTGACCAGCATGCCGGAGACCAGGAGCGCGGAGACGGTGACGATCGGTCCGAGCGCGTTGCGCAGGACGTGCCGCCGGATGACGGTGCGCCGTGGCGCTCCGCGGCTCAGGGCGACCTCCACGTGGTCGCGGCTCAGCTCGTCGAGCATGGCCGAGCGGGTCACGCGGGTCACCAGGGCGGTGAAGGTGACGGATAGGGCCGCCGCCGGGAGGATCACGTGGTGCAGCCGGTCCATGAGGCCTTCGCCGTTGCCGATGGTGGGGAACCAGCCCAGTTGCACCCCGAACACCGACCTGAGCAGCAGGGCGGCGACGAAGGCGGGTGCGGCGGCGCCCACCGTGACGAGGAGCATCAGGGAGCGGTCGGTGCGCGAACCCCGGCGCAGCGCGCCGATGATGCCGGACCCGACCCCGAACACGGCGATCATCAGGCCGGATACGGCGATCAGCAGCATCGAGGAGGGCAGTCGCGACCAGATGACCGCGGAGACGTCCTGGTGGAAGAGGTAGGAGCGGCCGAAGTCGCCCTGCAGCACCCCTTCGAGCCAGTTCCAGTACCGGACCAGGAAGGGTTCGTCGAAGCCGTACTGGCTGCGGAGCGCGGCGAGGTCCTCCGGGCTGGGACTGCGTCCCTTGACGAGGAAGCTCGCCGGGTCCCCGGGGGCCAGGAACAGGGAGGAGAAGACGAGGAAGGAGGTGACGAGCAGGGTCGCCGCCATGCCGGCCAGCTTGCGCAGCACCCGTACGGCGCGGTTCTTCGCGGCCGTCGCCGCGGCCGTCATCCGTTGGCTCCGATCTCGGCCGCCCACGGGTAGTAGAGGTAGGCGATGGAGGGCTGGACGCCGGTGATCTTCTTGCCCATGAAGACGCTGACGGGCAGGGTGTAGAGGGGCAGCCAGGGCAGTTCGCGCGAGGCGATCTTCTGCGCCTCGGCGTTGGCGGCCGCGTGCTCGGCCGGGTCGTAGGCCCCGACGGCCTTCTGCACGGCGGCGTCGAAGGCCGGGTCGGACCAGTTGCCGTAGTTGCTGAAGGCGCCGGTCTCCAGCGAGGCGAACATGTCCAGCGGGTCGGTGATGGACGTGTACCAGAAGGTGAGGAAGAGGTCGATTCCCTCGCGGGCCGCGGGGTCGGTGAAGAGGGTCGTGTACTTCTCCGCGGAGAGGGAGTCGATCCGCGGCTTCAGTCCGATGGCGGTGGCGGCCTGGGCGATGGCCTGGGTGATGATCGTGGTCTGCGAGTCCAGCGGGCTGGTCGCGATCACGATCTCCTGGCCGTTCACTCCGGCCTCGGCGGCGAGCGCCTTGGCCTTGGCCGGGTCGTACGGGTACTTCGGCAGGTCCTTGGCGAGGGCCTCGCGGGTCGCCGGGGGCGCGTCGGCCCACAGGTTGTCGGTGACGAGGGAGTCGGAGACCTCGCCGACCCCGCCCGCGCCGGCCTTGACGATGCCCTTGCGGTCGGTGGCCATGAGGAGGGCCTGGCGGACCTTGGGGTTGCCGAGGGGGCCCTTGAGGTTGGCGACCACTTCGTCGGCGACGGTGGTGTTGCGCCCGAAGTAGAGCTTTCCGGCCTCGGTGGAGCCCAGCTGGCTGTAGGCGTTCGGCGGGACCATCCAGCCGCCGTCGACCTCGCCGCTCTGGAAGGCGTTCACGCGGGTGGTGGCATCGGCGAGGAAGACGAACTTCACCTCGCCGGACTTGGCCTTCAGCTCCTGGTTCCAGTACCCGTCGAACCGCTTGAGGGTGAGGGACTGGCCGGAGGTCCACGAACCGAAGGAGAAGGGGCCGGTGCAGTTCACGCCGGTCTGCGGATTGCCGTAGTCCTTGCCGGACTTGGCCAGGGTGGCGGCGGACTCCACGGTGCCGGGGCCGGCCGCCAGGTACTTGTTGAAGGTGGAGTCCGGCTTGGTCAGGGTGACGGTGACTTCCATCGGGCCGGTCCTGGCGATGGACTTGACGTTCTTGTACTGGTTCGCCCAGACGCTGCCGGTCCCGGGGTCGAGGTTGCGGCCCAGGGAGGCCACGACGTCGTCGGCGGTGAGCACCGTCCCGTCGTGGAAGTGCACGCCGGGGCGGATCTGGTACACCCAGGTGGTGGGTGTGGGGTTGGCGTACGAGGACGCGAGGCCCGGGGAGGTCGTCAGGTCCGGGTTCCAGCGCAGCAGGCTCTCGCAGACGTTGGCGAGGATCTGGTTGGGCGGGAAGTCGAAGGAGTACGCGTAGTCGATCGTGGTCGGCTCCGCGTAGACGGACCAGGTGAAGGAGTCCACGTTTCCGGCGGCGGCGGGCGTCTTGTCCGTGATCTTGTACGCGGCGGCCCGGTCCGCGTCCTTGTCGGGCGCGGCGCCGCTGCAGGCGCTCGTGACGAGCACGGCGGCCGCGGCGAGGACGGCGGCGCTGTTGCGGACACGGCGGACGCGGCGGCCGCCGTACAGCGGGGATCCCGATCGGGTTGATGACATCGTCTGACTCCCTGAGGGATGAGCTCGGTGGGGTGGGTGACGTTCGGCCGGTGGCGGCCCGGCCGGTGACTGCTCGGTCGGCCGCGACCCGGCCGGTGGGGATTCCGGCGGTGGGGATTCGGGCGGTGGGGAATCCCGCGGCAGGGAATCCGGCGGTGGGGAATCCGGCGGCAGGGAATCCGGCGGTGGGATTCCGGTGGGAACGGCTCAGTCGGTCGCGGCGAAGACCAGTTCGCCGTCGATGTACGTGCGCAGCACGCGGGTGTCGGCGATCTCCATCGGGGGGTGCGCGAAGGGGTCCCGGTCGAGGACCACGAGGTCGGCGTACTTGCCCTCCTCGACCGTGCCGGTCACCTCGTCGAGGTGGTTCACCCACGCGCTGCCGGCGGTGTAGGCGGTGAGCGCCTGGGAGAGGGTGAGCGCCTGTTCCGGGAAGAACGGCGGCGCCGGTTCGAAGGTCCCGGTCGCATTGGGGGCCTCGTCGGGTACGGAGCGGTTGACCGCGACGTGGATGCCCCAGAGCGGGTTGGGGCTGCTGACCGACCAGTCGCTGCCGGCGACCAGGCGGGCTCCGGCGCGCTGGAGGTCGCCGAACGGGTACTGGAGGCGGGCCCGTTCCGGTCCCAGGAAGGGGATCGTGAGCTCGTCCATCTGCGGTTCGTGGGCGGCCCACAGGGCCTGGATGTTGGCGGCCGCGTCCAGGCTCGCGAAGCGCTCGATGTCCTCGGGGTGGACGAGCTGGAGGTGGGCGAGGTGGTGGCGGTTGTCGTTGGTCCCGTTGGCCTCGCGGGCCCCGGCGAGGGCGTCGAGCACCTCGCGCACGGCCCGGTCGCCCAGGGCGTGGAAGTGGATCTGGAATCCGGAGCGGTCGAGGCGGGCCACGGCCTCGGTGAG
Organism: Streptomyces sp. NPDC059957; assembly: GCF_042730015.1. Lineage (NCBI taxonomy): Bacteria > Bacillati > Actinomycetota > Actinomycetes > Kitasatosporales > Streptomycetaceae > Streptomyces > Streptomyces sp. NPDC059957. The sequence goes on from NZ_JBHWMB010000039.1 coordinate 40,147, forward strand.
CACCTCGGGCTCGATGAAGCTGAGGCCGGAGTTGCCGGTGGCGCAGCCGCAGCCGTCGAGGTAGGGCTCCAGCATGCCGGCCGTGAAGTTCTCGGCGATGCCGTCCTGCATGATCTTGACGCTGGTGGCGTTGAACCGGCCGACCTGTCCCTGGGCGCGGCGCTCCTCCAGGTCGGGTATCTGCTCCAGGCCGCGTTCGCGGTCCCACCACAGGGCGCCGACGACGCGGGCGCGCAGGGAACCCTCACGGGCGGCGCGCAGGTAGACGCCGTAGTTGTCGGGGTTGCCGGGGAAGGAGCCGATCATGGCGTCCTGCCAGCTGGTGACGCCGAGGGAGAAGAGGTGCTCCTGTGCGGCGAGCAGTCCCGCGTGCGCCTCGTCGGGCGTCGCGAGGGGCACGTGGTGCGCGACCAGCTCCACGGCGCCCTCCTGGAGGGTGCCGGCCGGGCTTCCGTCCTCCTCCCGCTCGATCCGGCCGTCGGCCGGGTCGGGGGTGGTGCGGTCGACGCCGGCGATCTCGAGCGCCCGGGTGTTGACCCAGGCGCCGTGGCCGTCCCGGTTGGTGAGGAGGACGGGCCGGTCCGGGACCACCGCGTCGAGCATGGCGCGGGTCGGGGTGCCCCCGGGGAAGATGTCCATCGACCAGCCGCCGCCGCGGATCCAGGCGGCGTCGGGGTGGGTCCGGGCGAATTCCGCGACCACCGCGAGGTAGCCCTCGATGGTGCGCTCCTCGCTGAGGTCGCAGCCGAGCATCTGCACGCCGGCCACCGCGGGGTGCACGTGGGCGTCCTGGAATCCGGGGACGAGCAGTCCTCCGGCGAGGTCGACGATCTCGGTGTCGGCGTCCGCGAGGAGCCGTACGGCGGCCGCGTCGGCCACGGCGATGATCCGGCCGCCTCCGACGGCGACGGCGGCGTCGATCGGGGTCGGGGAGGTCCCGGTGAAGACCCGCCCCCCTACGAAGACGATGTCGGCACGCTGCCTGGTCTTGCCCATCGACGCATCCTTCGGCTCGGCGGGTGAGCCCCGCACGGCTGGTTCGTTGAGGAGGAGTGAACGGGAGCGCAACAATGTTGTCAACGGTGTTGCGCTCGCTCTGTTCCACATCGTTACACTGGCCCCACCATGCCGAAGTCATCCGACACACCCGCCCGGTCCAAGCGCGCGGGCAGCCAGCTCACACCCGACGCGATCATCGAAGCGAGCCTGCGCATCGCGGCTCGCGGCAGCGAGGACGCCTTCACCGTCCGAAGGCTCGGCGAGGAACTCGGCGCCGACCCGACCGCGATCTACCGGCACTTCCGCGACAAGGACGAGCTGCTGCTGTCGGTCGCCGACCGCACGCTCGGCGAGGTGCTCGACCGCATCCCCGAGGGGCTCGACTGGAAGGACCGGCTGCGGGCACTCGCCGACGGATCCCTCGAAGTCGCCCTCAGGTACCCGGTGGTCGGCTCGACCATGGCCAGCCGGACCACGCGCAGGCCCAACGAGTTCCGTGTCGTGGAGCTGATCCTCGGCGCGGTGACGGAGGCCGGCCTCGAAGGGGCGGAGGCGGCCGTCCACTACCGGATGGTCGGCGACTCCCTCCTCGCCTACGTGGGCCAGCGCGCCGCCTACCTGCTGTTCGACCCGGACGTGCGCGCTGCCGACGAGTCCTCCTGGAACCGCGAGTACCGCCTCGTGGACCCCGCGGGCTTCCCCAACATCACCCGGCTCGGCGCCCAGCTGGCGGAGGTCACGGACGAGCAGATCTTCGAGGCCAGGGTCGAGGCGCTGATCACCGCGATCGAGAACCGGGTCCGGGCACTGCGCGGAGCCTGATCCGGAGGCTGCCGCCCCCACCCACCCCTGCCGCCCGCCCCCGGTGCCACCCCCGCCCGCGGACACCCGTCCGCGGGCATTCGTCTGCACACAGTCGTATGTGCGCAGACGTATGTGCACATACGACTGCCAAAAATTGCGCAACACCGTTGACAACGATGTTGCGCCACCGCTCTACTCCCCCTCAGCCCGACTCCTTGCCGTCTCCGCAGGATTCCGGGAAGAGGGCTGCCGGAGGCGTGCCGGCAGGGCGTACGAGGACCACTGGTCGCGCGCCCCCTGGCAGCGGGGCGCGTACCACTTCTACAAGGTCGGCCAGTACACCTCGATCGCCGGGTGCGAGGGGCTCCAGGAGGGCCGGATCCACTTCGCGGGCGAGCACACCGACGTGGAGAACTCCACGCTCAACGCGGCCGTCGCCTCCGGCGAACGCGTCGCGGCCGAGATCAGCTGACAGATCTGATCCCGGCCCGCGCGCACCGCGCCGGAGCCCCGCTCGGTCACCTCGGTGGGGTCACCGCTGCGGGGTCAGCCGCTCCCACAGGAAGGTGTGGACCAGCGCCTCGTTGAAGGCGGTCTGCCCGTGATCGGTGGCGCCCGCGTGGCCGCCGCCGAGGTGCTCGTGGAAGAGGACCGGGTGTCCCGATTCCCGCAGCCGGGCGGCCATCTTGCGGGCGTGCCCGGGGTGGACGCGGTCGTCGCGGGTCGAGGTCAGCAGGAGCAGCGGCGGGTACGGGGGCCCCTCCGTCCGGACCTGGTGGTACGGGGAGATCCGCTCCAGGTGGGGCCGGTCGGCCGGGCTGTCGGGGTCCCCGTACTCGGCGATCCAGCTCGCTCCGGCGAGCAGTTTGTGGAAGCGGAGCATGTCCAGCAGCGGCACGTGGGCCACGACCGCGCCGAACAGTTCGGGGTCGCGGGTGAGCATCGCGCCCATGAGCAGCCCGCCGTTGCTGCCTCCTTCGATGCCGAGCTGGGCGGGGGTGGTGACGTCCCGGGCGATGAGGTCCCGGGCCACGGCCGCGAAGTCCTCGTAGGCCCGGACCCGGTTGGCGCCGAGCGCGGCCTTGTGCCACTGGGGCCCGTACTCGTGCCCGCCCCGGATGCCCGCCACCACGTAGGTGCCGCCACGCGCGAGCCAGGCGCGGCCGGTGACGGCGCTGTAGCCCGGGACCATGGAGACCTCGAAGCCGCCGTAGCCGTAGAGCAGGGTGGGGCCGGGGCCGGTGCGGTCCTCGGGGCCGACGACGAAGTACGGGACCCTCGTGCCGTCGGCGGAGCGGGCGAAGTGCTGGCGGACCGTGAGGCCGGCGGTGTCGAAGAGGGCCGGGCCCTGCTTGACGGTCTCGTCGGCGCCGGCCGGGGCGGTGCCCCGGTAGAGGGTGGACGGCTGGAGGTGGCCCGAGACGTTCAGGAAGAACTCGTCGCTCACGTCCGGGTCGGTGCCGACCACGGAGGCCGTGGACAGCGGCGGTACGCCGGACAGGGGGGTGCGGCTCCAGCCGTCGGGGCCCGGCCCGGGGGTCAGGATCTCCAGTCGGGAGGAGACGTCGGCGCTGGTGGTGAGGATCAGGTGGTGGCGGGTCCAGCTCCAGCCCGCGAGGGCGGTGTGCTCGTCCGGGGTGAAGAGCACGGCGGCTTCCCGCTCCCCCGCCCGGAAGGCCTCGAAGTCGAAGGCGAGCAGGCTGCCCGCGACGTGGCCGAGCCACGGGGACTTCGGCGCGACGAGCAGCCATTCGCGGTGGACGGAGGCACCGGCGTCGTCCGGGACCTCGATCTTCTCGGGGCCGGCCGTCTCCGGGGTTCCGTCCCCGGGGAGGAGGAGCATTTCCCCGTTCCAGAAGTCGATCTGCCGGTGGACGAAGTCCCGTTCGAAGCCGGGCGTGTCATCGTGCCATCCGGTGGCGGTCATGTCCGTCGGCCGGCCCTCGTAGACCGTTTCCGCCTCCGCGAGGGGCGTGCCGCGCCGCCACCGGCGCACCTGGAGGGGGTAGCCGGACACGGACATCGAACCGGGGCCGAAGTCCGTGCCGATCCAGACCCGGTCCCGGTCGATCCAGCCGATCTGGGTCCTGGCCTCGGTGACTTCGAACCCGCCCTCGACGAACTCCAGCTCCTCCAGGTCGAACTCGCGCACCACACATGCGTCCGCGCCGTCGCGCGACAGCATGACCAGGGCGTGGCGGTGATCGGGACCCAGGACGGCGCTGCCCGCCCAGGCCCACTTCTCCCCCTCGGCCTCGGCGAGCGCGTCGAGGTCCAGGACCGGCTCCCAGTCGGGCCGCTCCTTGCGGTACTCCTCCAGGGTGGTGCGCCGCCACAGACCGCGTACGTGGTCGGCGTCCTGCCGGAAGTTGTAGAGGTGGCGTCCCCGCCGGGTCGTGTACGGGATCCTGCCGTCGTCGTCGAGGGCCTCGCGGACCTCCGACTCCAGCACCTTGAACCCGGGGGCCGAGGCCAGCGCGGACACCGTTTCTTCGTTGCGTTCGCGCACCCAGGACAGGGCGGACTCGCCGGTGACGTCTTCCAGCCAGAGGTAGGGGTCTTCATCGCTCATCCGCCGATTGTGCAGGATCGGAGGGCCGCCGCGAATCGTCCGGACCGGCCCAGTCCACGCCCGAAAACCGGTTGCCCGGGGCGGCGCGGGCGCGGACGATGGCCCGTCGTGAGCAGATCCCGTTTCGCCTCCGTACTGCCCGACCTCAGCCCGCTGCGGTCCAGCCCCGATTTCCGGCTGCTGTTCTACCAGGGCACGGTCACCTACTTCGGCTCGTTCATGGCGATGATCGCGCTGCCGCTGCAGATCAAGCACATGACGGACTCGCCGCTCGCGGTCGGTGCGATGGGCGCGGTGGAGCTGCTCCCGCTGGTGGTCTTCGGTCTCTACGGGGGCGCCCTCGCCGATGCCGTGGACCGGCGGCGGATGATCCTGCTGACCGAGGCCGGGCTCGGGGTGCTCGCCCTGGTCCTCCTGGTGAACGCCGCCCTGCCGAGTCCCATGCTGTGGCCGCTGTACGTGGTCGCGGCGTGCGTATCTGCGCTGACCGGCCTGCAGCGGCCGGCCATGGACTCGCTGATGGCGCGGATCGTGCCGCACGACCAGCTCACCGCCGCCGCCGCGCTGAACGGGCTGCGCTACCAGTTCGGCGCCATCGCGGGTCCCGCGGCGGCCGGTCTGGTCGTCGCGTACGCCGGGCACGTTTCCGCGTACGCGATCACCGTCGCGGGATTCTTCGTATCGGTGCTGCTGTGCCTGCGGCTGCGTCCGGCTCCGCCCGCGCGGGACGCCGAGCGGCCCTCGCTGCGGGGGATCGCCGAGGGGGCCCGGTACGCGTGGAGCCGGCCCGTGCTGCTCGGCACGTACGCCGTGGACATGGCGGCGATGCTCTTCGCCTTCCCGAACGCCATCTTCCCCTTCCTCGCAGACGAGCTCGACGCCGTGTGGGCGCTCGGTCTGATGTACGCGGCGGGCGCGGTGGGCTCGCTGGCGCTGGGGCTGACCAGCGGCTGGGCCTCCCGGGTACGCCGGCACGGGCTGCTGGTGGTGTGCGGGGCGGGGGTGTGGGGACTGGCCATCGCGGCCGCGGGCTGGTCCGGGAACATCTGGCTCGTGCTGCTGTGCCTCGCGGTGGCCGGCGCGGGCGACATGCTCAGCGGGCTGGGGCGCGCCACCATCTGGAACCAGACCATCCCCGAGGAGCTCCGGGGCCGACTGGCGGGCATCGAGGTGCTCTCGTACACGGTCGGCCCGCAGCTCGGCCAGGTCCGCGCGGGCGCGATGGCCGGCTGGACCGGCACCCGCTCGGCCTTCTGGAGCGGCGGGCTCGCCTGCGTGGCCTCGGTGGCGGTGCTGGCCGCACTGCTGCCGAAGCTGATCTCCTACGACGCGGACACCGACGAGGACTCCCTGCGGCAGCGGGCCGCGAAGGAGGAGGCGCAGGCGCAGCCTAGCGGAGCACCGGCCTGAGCCGGCACTCTCACGCCTCGGGGGATTCCTCCCCCGAGGCGTGGCCGCGGCCCGCGAAGGCGGAGGTGGCCAGGGCCGTCGCGATCAGGGCCAGCAGCAGTCCGCCGGCCGCCGCGGCCAGCGCCGGGCCCGGTCCCCACAAGGTCCAGGCGGCCCCGAAGAGCAGGGAGCCGGCGAAGCGTGCCAGGGCCTGCGCCGTCTGGAGCACCGCCAGCCCGGTGGTGCGCAGCCCGGGGGGCAGCAGCGGCCCGGCGGCGGCCATCAGTACCCCGTCGGTGGCCGCGTAGAACAGACCGAGCAGGCCGAGGACCCCGCACACGAGCGCGGGCCCCGGCGGCACCGGGGCCAGGAGCAGGAGGCAGGCGCCGAGCAGCAGCAGGTGGCCGCCGAGGAAGACCCGGTGGCGGCCCAGCCGGTCGGCGAGCCGGCCCACGGGCACGGCGGCCAACAGGAACACGGCCGCGGTGCCGACCGCCAGCAGCGGGAACCAGGCGGCCGGCAGGTCCAGGCGCCGCTGGAGCAGCAGGTAGAGGAAGGCGTCCCCGACGGTGAACACGCCGAGTGCGGCGGCGGTCAGACAGAGCCGCCGCAGGCCCGGGATCCGCAGGAGGGTGCGGGCCGCGGGCGGGGCGGCCCCCGGTGCGGGCGCGGGACTCTCCCGTACGAACAGGACCAGGATCAGGACGCCCAGCAGCGCGAGGCAGCAGCTCACGGTGAAGACGGCCTCGTACCCGTCCACCGCCACCCACAGCACGCCGAACGCGGCCAGCGGTCCCAGCAGGGCCCCGGCCGTGTCCAGCGCACGGTGCACGCCGAAGGCGCGGCCCTGCTCCCCCGGCGGGCAGGACAGTGAGATCAGCGCATCGCGCGGGGCGGTGCGCAGCCCCTTGCCGGTCCGGTCGGCGGCCAGGACCGCCGCCACCGACCAGGGGGTGGTGACGGCGAGCAGGGCGGCCTTACAGGCAGCGGAGATCGCGTAGCCGGTGCCGGCGACGAGCTTGCGGCGCTGCGTGCGGTCCGAGACCCGTCCGCCCACGAGGCGCAGCAACGCGGTGGCGCCCTGGTTCAGCCCGTCCAGGGCGCCGAAGGCGAGCGGGGACATCCCGAGTCCGGCCACCAGGTACAGCGGCAGGACGGCGGTGACCATCTCCGCGGAGACATCCGTGACCAGGCTGACCATGCCGAGCGCGAGCACCGTGCCGGGGACGGCCCGCAGGGGGCCCTTCGGAGCCGGAGGGTCTGCGGCGATGTCCGCCGCACGGCTGGTCGACAGGTACACGGGTGCCTCCTTCGCGTTTCAAGACCGGGTGAGTCAGAACCAGGTGAGGGTGAGGGGGAAGGTGGTGGTGGCCTTGGCTCCGGTGGTGTCGGTGGCGGTGGCGGTGATCTGGATGGTTCCGGTGGCCCAGGGTTTGCCGGTGATGCGGCCGGTGGCGGCGTCGAGGGTGAGGCCCCAGGGGAGTCCGGTGGCGGTGTAGCGGACGGGGGGTTTGCCGCCGGTGGTGGTGAGTTGGATGGTGCAGTTCTGGTTGAACTTGCAGCTCTGCGGGCCGGGGTTGGCCAGCTTCAGCTCGGCCCAGGTCGGGGTCGGGGTGGGCGTCGGCGTGGGAGTCGGGGTCGGGGTCGAGGTCGAGGTGGGCGTCGGTGTCGGGGTCGGGGTCGGGTTCGTGGAGGCGAACACCTCGCTGATCGGCTGGACGTTGGCGGCGTTGCCGGCGTGCGCCGTGCCGAACAGGTCCTCGAAGGTGCGCAGCAGATGGTGGTGGTTGAAGGGGGTGGCGTACGTGCCCGTCTTGACGTTCGCCCCGTAGAAGACGGTGGCGATCTGGTTGGAGCCCAGGAAGTTGTCCTCGTCCCAGGTCAGCACCAGCAGGCTGTTGTTGGCCTTCGCCCACTGCGCGTAGGCGTCGATGTTGTTCTTCGTCCAGGTGTCGCCCGTGCCGACGGAGCAGGAGTGCATGTCGTTGCACTGGTTGGGGACGATGAACGAGAGGTTCGGCAGTGCCGCGAAGTTGTTCTGCGGGAACTGCGCCCAGGTCTTGCCGGTGTTCAGCGGCACGTTCTTGAAGGCGAACCACGGGTTGTGCTTCTGGGCGTACTGGCCGTTGGTGCAGGCCGTGGAGCCCTCGCTCGGGAGGTCCTCGTTGTACGTCGCGAAGGTCTTGCCGGCCGCGATCAGCTCCTGGCCGAGGTTGGGGGCGGTCATCGACTGCGGGGTGTAGCAGCCGTCCCCGGTGATGCCCTGGGTGGCGCCGGAGAAGAGGTTGAAGTAGTTCGGCTGGCTGGGGTGGGTCAGCGCCTTCATGGCGGTGAGGCTGGCGCCGCCGCTCGCGAGCTGGTTGATGTACGGGGCGTTGGCGCTGCCCATGATCTCGCCGTACTGCTTGTTCTCGTACACGACGACGACCACGTGGTCGTACGCGGGCAGTGCGGCCGCGGCCGCGGGAGTCGCTGAACCGCTTTCGGCGGCCTGGGAGTTGGCGATGGTGAAGGCGCCCAGCAGGCCGAGGGCGCCGATGGCGCCGACGCCGGCGATCAGGGCGGACCGGTGGACCCGGTGTCTCGGGCGAGCCTTCGCGCGAGCGGTCGCGCTCGCGGTCGGTGTGGTCGGGAGGGGTAGCGGCATGAGTGGTTCCTCCTCGTGATGAGTGATGAGAGGTGAGTGGTGTGGTGCTCGGCGTGAGGGGTCGGTGTGGGTGTCTGTGTCGGGCCCCCGGCGTCGGGCCTCCGTGTCACGCCTCGCGGCGGGCCGCGCCGGCCACGGTGATGTTCAGGAAGCGGGGCACGGGCAGCCCCCGGTCGCGGAAGTCCTCCGCGACCGCGGCCCGCACCGCCGCCACCCGGGCTTCGGGCAGCAGGACCAGTACGCTCCGCCCCGGCCGCTGCCCGGGCGGCCAAGCGCTCAGGGCCCCGGCCCGGCGGGCGCACCCGACGGCCCGGGCCAGGTCGGCCGTACGGTCCTGCGTGCCGTCGGGGTCCGGCCGCAGGGCCAGCAGCACCAGGCGGGCCCCCGAGGCGACCGGGTCGAAGACCACGTACCGCTGTCGTTGGCGCCGGGGCTCCGGCCGGGGCGTGCCCTGGCCGAGCAGGAGGGCCCTGCCCGGCCGGGCGAAGAGGCCGCCCCGGCGCAGGGCGTCGTCGCCGTCCGGCAGCGCCTCCGCCATCAGCCGGGCCAGCCGCACCCGGTCCGGGTCCTCGCCGGGCGGTGTGTGGACGTCGGCCACCGCGAGCGCGACCGCGCAGTCGGCGGCCTCCTCCGTGGCCAGCCCGGCGGCCGCGGTGAGGGAGCCCTGCACGTGCAGGTCGGTGCCGCCCCGGCCGTACCCGGCCCGGCCCAGTGCGCGCAGCAGGGCGTACGGGCGGGCGGCCCAGGCCGGGGTGGCGGGCGGCGGTCCGGACAGGGTCAGCGGGAGGTCGCAGCTGTCCGCCGGGTGGGCCAGGGAGCTGAGCCGTACCAGGCCGTCGGTGCGCGGGGCCGCTGCGGCGGCCACGGGCCAGCCGGCCGCCGCGACGAGGCCCGGGGAGCCGAGGTGGAAGGTGTAGGGGGCGCTCCAGACGGCGGCCGGGGGGCGGCCGTGCGCGGACTCCAAAGCGTAGGCGACCAGGCGGAAGAGGGGGTCGGCGGTGGCCCGGCGGGCGAGGTCGCCTCCGGTGAGTGCCTCGGGGCTCGGGGGGGTGGCGGGGTCGGTGGCGAGGGGGCCGGTGGCGGCCGGGACCGGGCCGGTCTGCGCGCCGGGGCCGGGGCCCGTCACTGCTCGTCCTTGCGGGCCAGCATCCGGTAGGCGTTGCCGCCGTCCGTGCGGCGGGCAGCGACGGTGCGCAGCCCGTCGAGCACCGCCGCGGCGGCGAAGCAGGGCAGCGAGGCCAGGCGTACGGCGCCGGTCAGGACGCGCCGGCCCGTGGTGGCCGGGGGCCCCCAGGGACGGTCCGGGTCGGGGGCCAGCCGGGTCGCGGTCAGGGCCACCGCGCCGAAGAAGTCGTTGCCCTGGTGGGCCGGGCCGTGTTCCTCGGCGAGGACGGTGAAGCCCCGGTCTGCCAGGGCCTCGCGCAGGTTCGAGGAGGGGATCAGGTGCTGGTGCTGCGGCTGGAACCAGGGCAGCCAGGCCGGGCCGAGCAGCCGTGCCATCCGGGACTCGGGGTCGGGGAGTTCGATGGTGAGGTAGCCGCCGGGGGCGAGGACGGCCGCGGCCGTGTCCAGTTCCGTGAGCGGGTCCCGGGTGTGCTCCAGGTAGTGGTACATGCTGACCACCTCGTACTGGCCCGCCAGCTTGACCGCGAACTCCGGGAACTGGCCCTGGTATCCCGTCTCCACCCAGCCGCGCCGCTCGGCCTCGCGGACACCGTCGCCCATGTCCAGCCCGTCGAAGCGGGTGTCGGGCCAGACTGCGCGGGCCGCGTTGCAGAAGTGGCCGTGTCCGGTGCCGACATCGAGCCAGGACACGGGATCGGTGTGCGGGCGGAGCATTTCGGCCCGGCCGCGGTAGGCGGCGCCGAGCCGGCCGAAGACGGTGGCCGCGCCCTCGCCGCCGCGGCCGTCGTAGAAGTCCCGGTAGTAGAACTCCAGCCCCTCCGGGGAGAGTCGGGGGTTCTGGAAGACGTGCCCGCAGGCCGCGCACTGGTCCAGGGTGAACCGGCCCGGCTTGCCCTGGAGCAGGTCCGGCACCCGGACCCGGACGGACAGCTGCCCGGAACCGCACCAGGGGCAGTCCGGCCGGCGCGGTTCGAAGAACCGGTCGGTCCCGGCTGCCAGATCGGCCCGGTACGCCTGGACCGCCTCGGCGCGGACGGCCTCCGGCCGGGCCGTCTCGACCGGGGCTGTCTCCCCTCCGGCGGCGTCCCGCGCGACGGCCGGGCCCTTCGCCCGTACGGCGGCCTCGGGTCGGGGCGTACGGGTCGACGCGGCGGCCGTGCGCAGGGCCGCGACGAGGGAGAGTACGGGCCGGGCGGCCGTGGCCCGGGCCAGGTCTCCGGGGCGCAGGGGTGCGCCGGGGCGGCCGAGGGCGAGGTAGGGCTGGATCCAGTACAGCCCCGCCGCGGCGGCCCCCCACCGGCCCTGGCGCACGGCGACGCCGGCCAGCAGGGCGAGCCCGGCGAGCTGCGCGGCGGCGAGCGCCCCGGGCGGCAGCCCTTGGGCCCGCAGTTCGGCCGCCCGCGCCGGTCCGCGGGCGTCGGCGCGCGGTCCGCAGCTCAGGGCGGGTGCGATGGCCAGTCCCGTGGCGTCGGCGGCGTACTCCTTCACGCGCCGGATCACCGCCATCAGCTCCGCGGGAGTGGCGTCCGGGCCCGCCGGGTCCACCCCGGCGCGGGCGAGCACCTCCTCGGCGACGAGCACGGCGAACCCTGCCCCGCGTCCCTCGCCGAGCCGGTCCTGCCGGTATCCGGCCGGGTCGACCAGGCGCAGCAGGCTGAGCACCCGCTCGGCGGGCAGGTCCCCGGGCAGCAGGTCCAGTACCCGCAGCCCCTCCCGGTCGGCGTGCGCGCAGGCGGCCAGGAAGGTGGCCGCGTCGGCCTCGACCCCGCCGGCGGTGAGCAGCCGCCACCCGGCGGCGCGCGGTACCCCGGTGTCCGCGTACGCGGACATGGGCAGCACCGGGACCGCCCGCAGTCGGCGGGCCGCGCGCACCGTGCCCGCGCCGAGGGCGGCGAGCAGGAGGGCTGAGGTCCACCGGACGCCCGGCAGGAGGAGGGCCACGGAAAGGGGGATCCGGGCGGGGGAAGGGAGCGGGGAGCGCGTCATACGAGTTCCTCCAACCGGTCGGCCGCGGCGGCGGCCCCGCCGGCCGCGGCGAATGAGGCCTGGATCCGCCGGGCACCCCGGCGGTGGCCTGGTTCGTCCAGTACGGCCGTCAGCGCGTCGCGCAGTTCCTCGGCCCTGGTCCTGCCGAACCGCACCCGCACCCCGGCCCCGGCCTCGACCACCTGCCGGGCGACGATCGGCTGGTCGTCGCGGATCGGGGCGACGACCAGCGGCAGCCCGTGCGCGAGGGTCTCGCAGACGGTGTTGTGGCCGCCGTGGCAGACGACCGCGTCCAGGTGGCGGAGCAGCTCCAGCTGCGGGACGCTGTCGCGCAGCAGTACGTTCCCGGGGACCGCCCCGACCAGCTGGGCGGGGGCCGCCAGGACGAACTGGACTTCCTTTTCGAGCCGTTCGGCGGCGCCGAGCACCGCTCCGTAGAACCGGCCCCCGGCCTCCTGGTTGAGGGTTCCCAGGGAGACGAGGACCCGTTTCCGTTCCGGATCCAGTCGTTCCCAGGGGAATCCGGGCGCGGCCGGCCGGGCCCCGAAGGCCGGGCCGACGAAGGCGTAGTGCGGCGGGAATTTCCTCTCGCCTCCCACCAGTTCGCGGCTGGAGAACACCAGAACCAGCCGCTCCGAGAACCGCGGATCCCACGGTGCTCCGGCGGACTCGGGATCGGCCCCGCACTCCGCCAGCAGTCCGGAGATCTGCCCGGCCACCCACTCGCCGACCTTCGGGAAGTCCGCGAAGGGGAGGGTGAGTTCGGCCGAGGTGCTGGCGGAGGTCACCCAGGGCACCCCGAGCCGCCGCGCGGCCACCGGGCCGGCCAGGGCCTGCTGATCGGCGACGAGCACGTCCGGCTGGAAGGCGCCGACCGCCCGGACCACGCCGGGGAGCATCGCCCGGGCCAGAGGGACCAGCGCCTCCTCCCAGAGGAACCGCAGCGCCCCGACCCCGCGCAGATCGCGCCAGCGGGCGTGCAGCATCGCGTAGTCGCCGCCCGCCTCCGCGCCCGCGGAGAGGATCCGGGCGTGCTCGGGCAGCAGCCGGGCCAGCGCTCCGGGCGGGCCGGTCCAGGCGACTTCGTGCCCGCGGGAGGCCAGTTCGATGCCGACCGCCACGGTCGGATTGACGTGCCCCGCGAGCGGCGGCACCGCGAAGAGCACCCTCATCGGACCAGCGCTCCTGCCCGCGGTCGCACCGTCGGTGTCGGCGCTGGTGTCGGTGTCGACGGCGCCGTGAGTACCCCCGCCGCGGCCGTGGCCGTCGCTTCGAGGTGGGCGAGTACGGCGGCTCGCAGTGCTCCGCTGTTCTCCTTCAGCACGTCGTGCCCGAGGCCGGGCAGGATCTCGACCGCGGTGACGTGCGGAGCGTGACCGGCCAACTCCATTGCTCCCGGTACCAGTTCCGAGTGCTCGCCGCAGACGATCAGGACGGGGCAGCGCAGTGCGGCGTAGTCGCCCGGGGTGAAGGTGCGGCTCGCGGCGATGTCGTCGATGAGGGTGGTGCGGTTGAGCAGGTCGTCGGCGATGGCCGTGAGGTTGGCCGCCTTGCGCAGCCTCAGGGTGAGCAGCTCGGCGGGTACCGCGCTGTCCTCCAGGCTGAGCGCGGCTGCCGACAGGGTGTCCACCATGTTGTCCACCCAGGCCCCGCTGAGCGGGGGTTCCAGCAGGGTGAGCCCGGCGACCAGGTCGGGCCGGGCGAGGGCGGCGTGCAGTGCCAGGGTGCCGCCGTAGCTGTTGCCCACGAGGTGCACCGGTCGGTGACCGAGGCCGAGCGCGCCGAGGAGGGCGAAGAGGTCCCGTACGGCGGTGCGGCTGTCGTAGCCGGTGGCCGGGCGCTCGGTACGGCCGTGGCCGCGCAGATCGTAGAGGACCACCTCGTGCCCGGCCCGGGCCACCGGGACGGCCAGGGGGCAGTAGAAGGAGGAGAGGTTGTCGACGACCAGCCCGTGCAGGAACACCACCACGGGGCGGTCGGCGGCGTCGGGGCCGGCCGTGTGCGGGGCGGTGGCCGGGAGCTGTTGGACGTGGAAGCGGACGGTGCCCGCGGGAACGAAGGCCATGGCGGGATCAGCCGTCCGATCCGGGGGCGGCGGCGGATCCCGCCGAGGCGCGCGCCAGGGACGCGTGAGTGATCCGGCCGATGTGCGTGACGAGTTCGCCCACGGACATGGCGAGGATGCCGTCCATGTCCTTCTCGGACAGGAAGCCCATCAGGTCGACTTGAGAGCCGTAGCGGTGATGGAGGAGTTCGGCGAGGGCGACGAACTCGATGCTCTCCAGGGCGAGGTCCTCGTTGAACGTCGTCTTCATCGTGACCTCGTCCGCGAGGAGGTGTTCGTCACCGACGATCTCCACGAGCATGCCGGTGATCTCGGCGAGGATGTCAGCTGCCATGACTGGTCTCCGTGAGGTGGAAGGGGACGGTGGACGGGGTCGCGGGCCGGTCGGTCCAGGCGACCGCGTGGTCGGGGTGGGCGAGTGGCGCGTCCGCGAGCACGAGCAGGGTGGTGCGGACGGGGTACGGGTGCCCGTCCGGGGCGAGCACCCGCAGTTCGCCGGAGCCCGGGTCGCCGGTGGTCCGCCAGTCGCGCGGGCGGCCTCCGAGTCCGGTTCCGGCGGCCTTGGCGGCCGCCTCCTTGGCGCACCACAGGGCGGTGAGCGCGGCCGGGAGTCCGGTGCCGTCCTGGGCCGCCATCCGCTCGGCGAGGGCGAGTTCGCCCGGCGCCAGAGCGATGCGGATGAGCGCGTCCGGGTCGGTGGTCACCTGTTCCACGTCGATGCCGACCGGCAGCCCGGGGTGGGCCAGGGCGACCGCGATCCGGTCCTTGTGGGCGATCGTCAGGTGGACTCCCCCGGCCAGGGCTCCCCCGGCGAGGGGCCGCCCGGCCGGGTCGTTGCCGATCGGGACCTCGGCCGGGAAGACCGGCCCGGCCCCGCCGTCCCAGAGCAGGTGGCGCAGCGCGTCCTTGGCGGCGATCCGGCCCAGCAGCCAGGGCGCCCGGGCGCGCGGCCCCAGCCGCTCGTAGGCCGCGCGCTCGGCGGCGCCGAGGTAGCGGCGCATGACCAGTTCCTGTGAGGCGGGGTCGGTCCAGCGGCGGCGGGCCAGGCACCAGCCCTCGGGGCGGGGTTCGCCGATGCCGCAGACCTCCGGGGTGAACTTCATCGGCCAGACCCGCTCGTCGGCGCCGAACCGGCGGTACGTCCAGCCGTCGATCCGGGCCCATACCCGGCCGTCGGCCCGGAGCAGCTCGATGTCGCCGCGCACGGTGACGTCGCGCACCTCGCGGATCCGGGCCGTGGCCCCGACGAGCTCGTACGGGGCGGGCGGCGGCCCCGAGAAGCGGATGCCGTCCACGGTGGCCGGGAACACCAGCCGGTCCACGGGGAGCCGCAACTGCATCCAGTGCCCGAAGAGCTGCCCGGCGGCGTCGAGCAGCGCCCCCGGATCGGGCAGGGCCCGCAGGACGCCCCGGATGCCGTCCGAGCCGACGGCCCGCACCTCGTGCACCCCGGCGAAGCGGGGGCCGTGGAACATCCACCGGTCCCGGTAGAGGGCCTCGGCGCTGACCGGGGCCGGCCCGGGCTCGCGCAGCGGGGTGGTGTCGGGGCCGGGCAGGGCCTCGTAGCGCTCTCCGAGCAGGACGAACACGTCGGCGTACTCCCCGAGCGTGACGCGCACCCGGCCCGGGCCGGCGGGCCGTACGGTGACCTCCAGGTCGAGGGCGGGCTCCACGGGGAGCCAGCGCAGGGCCCGTACGCGCTCGTAGCCGATGACGGCCAGACCCGGTGGTGCGTCGCGCAGCGCGGCCTCGGCCGCCAGCTCCAGCATCGTCGTCATGGGGACGACGGGGAAGCGGTCGGAGTCCTCCGTCCATCCGTCGGGCTGCAGGTACACGCAGTGGTCCCGTACGTAGGGCAGCGTGGCGAGGGAGAGGCGCAGGGTGTGGGTCGGGGGCTGGGGCTCGGCCTGTCCCGAGGCGGGGGCCGCGTCCAGGGCGGAGAGCAGGACCGGCCGGGGGTCCGCGGCCGGCGCGGTCGGTGGGGTGGGCGGGGGTAGTGGGGTGGGGAGGGTCGGGGTGACGGGAGTGTTCGAGGTGGCGGGAGTGGCCGCCGGGGTGGGGGCCTGCGGCAGGAGTCCGGTCAGGGTGGCGCGGGCGGCCTCGCCGAGGCGGACCAGGGGCGAGCCGAGGTCCAGGAGCACGGCGCGCCCGGCGGCCGGTGCTGCCGGTCGCGCCTCCGACGGTGCTGCCGGTCGTGCCTCCGACGGTGCTGCCGGTCGTGCCTCCGACGGTGCTGCCGATGGTCCGGCAGGCCCGGCGGCGGCCCGGTCCGGGCCTCCCGTCCCGTCGGGGACCAGGCGGTCCCAGCGCGGGGCGTGCCCCTCGGTCCACAGGGCCGCGCAGGCGCGCCGCAGGGCGGCGAGGCCGGTGAGCCTGGGCGAGGAGGCCGCCACCGAGAAGTGGGGGCGGTCGCGCAGGGTGTCCTCGACGAAGCCCGGCAGGCTTCCCGGGCCCAGTGTGACGAAGCCCCGGACGCCCGCGTCCTCGTACAGCCGCAGCGTCAGCTCGCGGAACCGGACCGGTTCCAGCAGATGGCGGACCACCAGCTCGCGCACCGCTCCGGGATCCGGGGGGAACGGCGCGCAGGTGGTCGCCGACCAGAGGGGCAAGGTCCCGGACTGGAGCGGCAGTCGGGCGAAGGCGGCGCGGACCTGGCCGAGGTAGGGCTCCCACATGGGCGTGTGGAAGCCCGACCGGAAGGGGAGTTCCTGGCCGAGGACCCCCTCGGCCTTCAACCGTTCGAGGGCGGTGGCCACTTCGGCGGGGGCCCCGCAGACGACCGACTGGTGGGGGCAGTTGTCGTGGCTGACCACCACCCCGTCCAGTCCGTGCAGCGCGGCCTCCGCCCGCCGGGTCCCGCATCCCAGCGCCGCGTAGACCAGGTCCGGCACCTTCACCGAACCGGGCCGCAGCGAGTCCAGGAAGGTGTCGGCCGCGTCCTGCCGGTACATCCCGGCGGACACCATGGCCGCCCACTCCCCCAGGCTGTGGCCCGCCAGGACATCGGCCTGGATGCCGAGTTCGGGCAGTACCCGGGCGAGGAAGCGGCCCGTCGCGATGGCGTCCAGGGCCCTCTCCGTCAGTTCCTCGCCCCGGGTCAGCCTGGGCCGCTCCAGCCCCAGCCGGTCCGCCACGTCGTCCAGCGCCGGGGCGAACTCGGGCTCCAGGCCCGGGAACAGGAACGCCAGCCGGCCGCCCAGCGGCTCGGGCGTGAACCACACCTCCCCGCGCCCCCGCCACGCCCGGCCGCGCGCCACCACCTTCGCGGCGAGCGCGAGCCGTTGGGGCGTGAGACCCACGACGGCGAGCCGGCAGGGGCCGTCGCCGCCGGACACCGGGGAGCCGGAGGCCAGCCGGGCCGACAGCTCCGCCGCGTCGGAGGCCGCCAGCAGCAGCACCTCCTCCCGCTCGGGCGCCCCCACCGGCGCGGCCGGGCCGCCCAGGGGCAGGAACCGGCGTACGGGCGCTGCCGGTCGCGCAGGCGCCGCCCGTCCCGAGGGCGCGGTGCGGCGCGCTGCGCCGGGTGCCTCCTCCAGCACCACGTGCGCGTTGATGCCGCCGAAGCCGAAGGCGTTCACCCCGGCGCGGCGCGGCGCCGGCCCGCGTTCCCACGGCCGGGCCGCCGTCACCGGCCGCATCCTGGTCCGGGCCAGGCCGGGGTGCGGCTCTTCCAGGTGCAGGGTCGGCGGCAGCACCCCCTCGTGCACCGCGAGTGCGGCCTTGATCAACCCGGCCATGCCGGAGGCCTGCATCGTGTGGCCGAGCATGGACTTCACCGAGCCGAAGCCGATCGCGCTTCCGGTGTCGAGGCCGGCGTCCAGGCCGGCGTCCAGGCCGGCGTCGAGCCCGGCGTCGGCCCCCTTCCCACCGCCGACGCGTTCTCCGAACACCTGGGCCAGCGTGTCCAGTTCGGCTGTGTCGCCCACCGGTGTCCCGGTGCCGTGCGCCTCCAGCAGCCCCAGGGCACCCGGCGCCCGTGGATCGAGACCCGCCTCCCGCCAGGCCCGTTCCAACGCCCTGACCTGGCCCGCGACCAGCGGGCTCATCAGGCTCGCCGCCCTGCCGTCCCCGGCCACGCCGGTCCCGCGGATCACCGCGTAGATGCGGTCGCCGTCCCGCTCCGCGTCGGCCAGCCGCTTCAGCAGCACCACCCCGGTGCCCTCGGACAGCAGGGTCCCGTCGGCGCGCCGGTCGAAGGGCCGGATCCGCTCGCTGGGGCTCAGGGCGCGCAGCTGCGTGAACACGCTCCACAGCGTGGCGATGTGGCAGTGGTGCACGGCTCCGGCGATCACCGCGTCGCAGCGCCCGCCGGCCAGCAGCCCCACGGCCTGGTCGACCGCCAGCAGGGAGGAGGCGCAGGCCGCGTCCAGGGTGTAGGCCGGTCCGTGGAAGTCGAGCCGGTTGGCGGTCCGGGCGGCCGTGAAGCTCGGTACGAGTCCGATCGAGGCGTCGGGCCGTTCGGGACCCAGCGCCTCCTGGAAGGCGGAGCGCACCGCGGCGATCCGCCGCTCGCCGAGCTCGGGCGCCAGCTCCCGCAGGGTCTGAGCCAACTGGTGTGCGGTGCGGACCCGTTGGTCGAGCCGGGCGGTGGCCACGCCCATGAAGCCGCCGCGCCCCAGCACGACCCCGATCCGCGAGCGGTCGGCCGGCAGGCGGCTCTCGCCGCCCGCGTCGGCGATGGCCTCGGCCGTGGCGTGCAGGGCCAGCATCTGGTCCGGTTCGGCCCCTTCCACGGTGGCCGGCATGATGCCGAACCTCGTCGGGTCGAAGGCGGCGAGCCCGTCCACGAAGCCTCCGCGCCGGCAGTAGAACCGGTCTCCGGAGACCGGTCCGGTGGCGCCGCCCGGGTCGTAGTACACCTCGGGGTCCCACCTCCCGGGCGGGACGTCGCCTATGCAGTCCGTACCGGCCAGGAGGTTGCGGCGGTACGCGGCGAGGTCCGCGGCGCCCGGGAACACGGCGCCCATCCCGACGATGGCCGCATCGGTGGGCCGCGGCCCGCGGTGATGCCTCCGCTGACCGGAGCCCTGCCCCTGGCCCTGAACTTGGCCTTGGCTCTGCCCCCGGCCCTGTCGACGGCGGTCAGTCACGCCGCTCACTCCCCTCGTGCCCGTCTGCCGCCATCAGGACCACCTGTACGTCGGTCCCGTGCGCGAGTTCGGCGAGGAACGCGGCGCCGCCCGCCTCCGGGTCGATGAGCGGAATACCCCGACGGGAGTACGCGCGCGCCAGTTCGGGGCTGACCATGCCGCCCGCCGCGGCGGCCCAGGGGCCCCAGTCGAGGGACAGCACTCGGCCCGGGAAGTCCTCCGCCCAGAGGTGCGCGAGGCCGTCGAGGGCGTCGTTGGCGGCGGCGTAGTCGGTCTGCCCCCGGTTTCCGTACACGCCCGCGACGCTGCCGAACAGGGCGAGGAAACGGGGGGCCGGCGTCGCGCCGTGCTCGGCCGCAGCGGCGGCGAGGTGCCGTGCGCCGGTCACCTTCGTCGTGAACACCTCGGCGAAGGCGGCTGGTTGCTTGTCCCGGAGCAGTCCGTCGTTCAGGGTCCCGGCTCCGTGCACGATCCCGTCCAGCCGGCCGTGACGGGCCCGTACGGCGGCCACGACGCCCCGTACCGCCTGCTCGTCCGTGACGTCCGCGCAGTGGTAGCCGACGGACGCGGCCACGCCGGCGAGGGCCGCCAGGGTGGCCCGCACCTCGCGCTCGGCAAGGATCCGCGAGGCCGCGGCCTCGATCTCCGCGGGGGTGCGCAGGCCGGTGGCGATCAGTGCGGCGCGCAGGGCGACACGGTCGGTGGCGTGCCCGAACTCGTCCGCCTCTGCTGCTGGTTGAGGCGTGCGCCCCATCAGTTCTACGTGGCATCCGGTGGCGCGGGCCAGCGCAAGGGCGGTCCGGGCGGTGATCCCGCGGGCCCCGCCGGTGAGCAGGACCACCGAGCCGGCGTCGAGGGGCGGCGTCCCGTCGCCGGGGGCGAGCGGTGCGGGTACCGGCCGGGGGGTGACCCGTAGGCCGTCGGCGGTGTAGGCGACGGAGGCGGGGGCGTCCACGGACGTGGTGGCGTCGGCCGGCTCGGCTGGAGCGGCCGGAGCAGCCGGTGAGCAGCTCAGCTCGGCGAGGAGCTGCGCCGCGATCCGCTCCGGGGCCTCCTTGGAGTGGACTTCCACGGCGCGGATCAGCCTGCCCGGGTATTCGAGGGAGGCACTGCGGGCGAAGCCGTGCATTCCCGCTCCGGCGGACTCGCCGCGGACGGTGACCAGCAGGAGCCGGTGCACACCGCCGGTCAGGGCCCGTTGCAGCCCGGGAAAGCCCTCGGGCAGGACGGGCGCCGTTCCCGGGCGCAGGGCGGACAGGTCAAGGAGGGCGTCGAACCCAGCCTGTCCTTCGGCCAGTTCGCTGACATCCGCACCGTGTGCACGCAGGGCTCCGGTGACCGCGGGCACGACGCCCTGACCGTCTCCGAGCTCCCCGGCCTCCCCTACGACCCCGATCCGCAGACCCCGCAGGACCTCCGGGTCGCCGGGCGCGGGCGGCAGCGCGTGCAGCTCCACCCGGAGCCGGCCGAGCGCGGGCGGGGCCGACGATGCCGATGGTCCCGTGGCCTCCGCTTCGACGGCCGACGGCTCGGGGCGGGCGGTGTGGCCGGAGACCCAGTCCACGATGCCGCGCAGGGTCTTGATCCGGGACAGCTCCTCGATCGCGGACTCGGCGGAGCCGCCCGCGTCCTGGGGCAGGCCGATCCGGTCGGCCAGGGCCCCGATGATCTCGACCCGCTTGATGGAGTCGATGGACAGGTCCGCCTCCAGGTCCAGCTCGGGAGCGAGCATGTCGCGGGGATACCCGGTCCGGGTGTGGACGATCTCCACGATCACGTCCATCACCTCCTCGGCGGACCGCGGCCCCCCACCCGCCGCGCCCCCGCTTCCGCCGACACCCCCACGACCGTCACCCCCGGGCAGACCCTGCCCAGAGTCCCCGTTGCCGGGCATCCCGGCGCCCGGGGTCGCGTCGGCGGCCGTCCCGCTGCCCGAAGCGACACCTCCGGTCATCCCGCCGCCCGAAGCGACACCTCCGGTCATCCCGCCGCCCGAGGCGACACCTCCGGACACCCCCGAACCGGGGGCCGCACCGCCAGGCATCCCGCTCCCGTGGGCCGCACCCCCGGGTATCCCGCCCCCGTGGGCCGCACCCCCGGGGGTCCCCGCACCCACGCCCGCCCCGCCGGGCATCCCCGAGCCCGGGACCGCATTGCCGGGCACCCCGGCCCCCCAGGCGACGCCGCCGGGCGACCCGGAACCTGCGGCGAAGCCGCCGGGCATCCCGAAGCCCGGTGCCGCACCGTCGACCGTCCCGGTACCCGGGGCGGCACCGTCGAACGCCGGCCCACCCGGAGCCGTCCGCCACGGTCCGGCTGCTCCGGAGCCCGAGCCCCCGGCCTGGGCCAGGGACCAAGAGGCGTCGGCACCTCCCATCAGGCCCTCACCGTCGACACGGAACTCGGCCCGCGCCGCGTGAGGGGCTGCGTCCCCGAACATCCCCGGGGTCGCTCCCGGGCTGCCGGGCAGTCCGGCGCCCGGGGCCGCGCCGACAGCGCCCGTCCGCCACGGGCCAGAGTCCCCCACCCCGGGCTCCGTGCCCACCGGGGCCGCGCCATGGGCCCCGGGCCACGCGCCATCGGCACCCCCGGGCACGCTTCGGCCGTCCGGCCGGGGGTCGGACCAGAAGGCGGCCGGAACCGCGCCCTGCAGGATCCCCGGGACGCCCCCCGCACCCGGCGGGGTCGCGAACTCCTGTCCCGCGTCGCGGCCCTGGGCCGCCCACACATCCTGCGGGCCCGCGGGGCCATGGCTCGCACCGCCGGCGGAGGGTGAAATGGCGAGGGCCTGGCCGGTACCGGCGGCGTACCGGGGCAGAGCCGGGTCCGTGCCGCTCCAGAGCGGCGGTGCCACCGTCGAAGCCAGGTAGCCGATCATGACCTCCCGCTGCGCCTGGACCAGTTCGCGCGAACCGCGCAGGTACTCCAGCACCGCCTCCTCCCGGCGGTCCGCCGGGGCAGGCGCCGGGTGCTCGGCCATGTCGCCGGTGCGGGCCCCGGGCCAGGTGGTCGGGCCCGCCGGCGGCTGAAGGCCCGCACCGGGCCCGCCGTTCGCGGCCCAGAGGAGCCGGCCGTCCGCGCCCCCCACGACCGGACCGGCCACCGGCCCGCCGCCCCCGGCGAGGAACGGCGCCCCATCGGCCGCCGGAACCCAGGCCCGGCCGGTGCGCGGGTCCGCGTAGCCGCCCATCGGGCCTCCCGCCGGACCGAAACCTCCACCCGGGCCACCCGCACCCGGCCCCCCACCAGGCAACCAGTGCCCGCCCCCGGCAGGACCGCCGCTCCCCGGCTCCGCGAAGCCGCCGCCCGGACCGGCCGCGCCGGAACCCGCGTCCGCGCCCTGCGACCAGGGACCGCCCTCGACGGGCCCCCCACCCCCCGGCCCCGCGAAGGGACCCTCGACGCGCCCCGCGATCGCACCGCCCGCCGGGTCGAAGCCCCCACCCGGACCGCCCGCACCCGGACCCCCGCCAGGGGCTGCGCCGTGCCCGTTGCTCGCGAAGCGGCCGTTCTCGCGGCCGTCCGCCGGGGTCGCCTCCCGGGCGGAGCCCCGGGCCGAGCCGGCCCCGGCAGGGCCGGAGGCCGGTAGCCAGTGCCCGCCCCCGGCAGGGGCCGGCAGGATCACCGGGGTGCCGTTCGCGTGGGGCCCCGGCTCGGCGGAACTCCCCACCTGACCGGTGCCGTTCTTCGGCTGCGCCATCTGCTGGGCTCCCTTTCCTTCGGATACCGTGACGTGGACCCGGCGGGCCGGGCGGAGGCCGCCGGGGACGGGCTTGCCGTCCCGGGTGCGGACCAGGTGGCCGTCGACCAGCCAGCCCGGGCGGCGCGGAGCGCGCTCGGGGAGCCGGGAGGTGCGGCCGCGGAACAGGGCCTCGGGTGCCACCGGGACGCCCACCGCCGCCAGTTCCGCGAGCGCCGTGACCAGGCGGAGCAGCCCGTGCTCACCCGGCACGTCCAGCGGGACCACCGTGTGCGGCCGGTCGCCCAGGATGCGGCCGACCAGGCCGGACAGGACGCGGCCCGGTCCGGCCTCCACGAAGGTCCGTACTCCGGCCGCGTACATGTGCTCCACCTGCTCCACGAACCGGACCGGCTCGGCGACCTGACGGGCCACCAGGTCCCGTACGGCATCGGCGGTGACCGGGTACGGGCCGGCCGTCGTGTTCGACCAGACCGGGACGGCGGCGTCGGCCAGTTCCGTCCCGGCGAGCTCCTCGGCCAGGGCCGTGGCCGCCCCCGCCACGACCTCGCTGTGGAACGCGCAGGCCACGGGGAGCGGGGTGGCCGAGAGGCCCGCCTCCCGCAGGGCGGCCACCGCCTCGGTGACGGAGGCGGCCGGCCCCGAAATCACGCACTGGCGGGGTGCGTTGTGGTTCGCGATCACGCACCCGGCCCGCGCGGCGATCTCCCGCACCTCCTCCGGTGCGGCCGTCACCGCCGCCATCGACCCCGGGTCCGCGCCGGCGGCCGCGAGGATGGCCTCGGCCCGGCGCGCGCTCAGCCGCAGCAGGCTCTCCTGGTCCCACACCCCCGCCGCCCACAGGGCGGTGAGCTCGCCGTACGAGTGCCCGGCCACGCAGTCCGGCCGTACGCCCAGCTCCCCCAGCAGCAGGTGCGCCGCCGAGCCCGCCAGCCCGAGGGCCGGCTGGGCCACCCTCGTGTCGGTGACCGCGGCCCGCTGGGCGGTCCGACCCTGCGCGGTGAAGGCCGCCGGAGGGAACATCGCGGAGACCACCGCGCTCGGCGCCGTGTCCAGCAGCTCCCGGAGCGACGGGAAGGCGGTGAACAACTCACCGAGCATGCCCGGCCGTTGGCTGCCCTGGCCGGGGAAGAGGAAGGCCACCTGTCCGGGCTCCGCCGATTCCTCCCGTACGTGCACCCCCGCACCCGGGGTGAAGGCCCGCGCCAGTTCCAGCCGGGCCGCCAGCTCGTCCAGGTCGGCGGCCACCACCGCGATCCGTACCGCGCCCGTAGCGGCCGCGGCCTCGGCGGCGAGGTCCCGCAGCGCCCAAGGACGCCCGGCCGCGTCGTTCTCTTCCAGCCTGGCCGCGAGCCGGGCCATCGCCCGGCCCGCCGCGCGCCGGTCCTCGCCGCGGAAGCAGAACAGTTCGGCCGGCCACTCCTCCAGTCCGTGCCGGGGCTCCTCGGCCCCCGCGTAACCGGTCAGCACCGCGTGGTAGTTGGTGCCGCCGAACCCGAAGGCGCTCACCCCGGCGATCCGCCGTTCGGCGGGCACCGCCCATGGCCGAGCCCCGGTGTCGAAGGAGAACGGGCTGGCCTCCGCCTTCCAGGCCGGGACCGGTGCGTCGAGGTGCAGGGTCGGCGGCCGTACGCCGGAGTGGACCGCCCGGACCGCCTTGATCAGCCCGGCGAGCCCGGCCGCGCACTTCGTGTGCCCGATCTGCGATTTCACCGAGCCCAGCGCGCAGGCTCCGGGCGCGGCGCCCGCCTCGGTGAACAGGGCTGTCAGTACGGCCAGTTCGGTGGTGTCGCCGACCACGGTACCGGTGCCGTGCGCCTCGATGAGGCCGACCTCTCCGGGGTTGATCCCGGCTCGTGCGTAGGCGCGGTCCAGGGCCCTGCGCTGCCCCTCCGGCCGGGGTGCGGTCAGGCCGAGGGAGCGTCCGTCGCTGGCGGCTCCGACCGCCTTGATCACGGCGTACACCCGGTCGCCGTCCCGTTCCGCATCGGCGAGCCGCTTCAGCACGAGCGCCCCGACGCCCTCGCCGAGGGCGATCCCGTCGGCGGCCGAGTCGAAGGGCCGGCAGCGGCCGGCCGGGGACAGTGCGCGGACGGAGGAGAACAGCAGGTAGTCGTTGATGCCGTTGTGGACGTCGGCGCCCCCGCACAGCACCATGTCGCTGTCTTTGTCGCGCAGTTGGCGGCAGGCGAGGTCGAGTGCGGCCAGCGAGGAGGCGCACGCGGCGTCGACCGTGCAGTTCGCGCCGCCGAGGTCCAGGCGGTTGGCGACCCGGCCCGCGATGACGTTGGCGAGCACGCCGGGGAAGGAGTCCTCGGTGAGCCGCGGGAGCTGTTCTTCCAGCTCGGGAGGGATCTCGCCCAGGTAGCCGGGGTACAGCGCGCGCAGCCCGTACGCGCCCGCCAGCTCGGTGCCGGCTTCCGCGCCGAACACGACCGAGGTCCGGGACCGGTCGAACTCCCGGTCCTTGCCGTACCCGGCGTCCGCCAGGGCCCGTGCGGAGATCTCCAGGGCGAGCAGCTGCACCGGCTCGATCCCGGCGAGCGAGGCGGGCGGGATGCCGTGCGCGAGGGCGTCGAAGGGCATCGGGCCGAGGAAGCCGCCCCAGCGGGACGGGGTGCGCTCACCGGCCCGTGCCGGGTCGGGGTCGAAGTGGAGTGCCGGGTCCCAGCGTTCGGCCGGGACCTCGGTCACGGCGTCGCTCCCGTCCAGGATCCGGGCCCAGTAGGCGGCGAGGTCCGGTGCGCCGGGGTAGGCGCAGGCCATCCCGACGACGGCGACGTCCAGCGGCTCGGGCCGTGCGGCGTCGGCAGCGGCCGCCGTACCGGCTTCGGGGTCCGGACCGGCCAGCTCCTGGGCCCGTCGGCGGAGCAACTCGGTCGCACCCTGGGTGACTTCGGCGTGCAGGGCGGAGATCGTGGTGGTCCCGGAGCGCAGAGCGGCGACCTGGCCGAGCATGAACAGGCCCTCGGAGTCCTGCTGTTCCTCGCCGACGGGCTCCAGTCCGGAGCCGTCGGCCCCGCGGCGCAGGCCCTTGCTGGCGATCCGGAGCCGGCCCAGGTTGAGCCGCTCCAGCTCCTCCCACACCTCCCGCGGTTCGGCGCCGCCTTCCGCGAGCCGCTGCCGGGTGGCCTCGAAGGTGTCCACGTACGGGGTGACCGCGCAGCGGGTGGCGTGTCCGGGCGCGGTGTGCAGCAGTACGGTGTCCGCGCACTCCAGCGCCGCCCGCTGGAAGCGGGGCAGGACCGCGCCCGCGGCCACCGCCTCCTCGGTGAACAGGTACGCGGTGCCCATGAGCACCCCGACGCGCGCACCCCGTTCGGCCAGCGGCGCCGCCGCGGCGGCGGCCATCGCGGCGGAGCGTGCGTCGTGGATCCCGCCCGCGAACAGCACGTCCAGCGAGGTGGGTTCGGGGCAGGACAGCAGCAGCTCGATCTGCTCCTCCCACAGCGGGAACGAGGCGCGGGGCCCGACGTGGCCCCCGCATTCCAGCCCCTCGAACACGAACCGCCGTGCCCCGTCGGCGAGATAGCGCTCCAGCAGGCCCGGCGAGGGCACGTGGAGGTGCGTCCGGGTCCCGGCGGCCTCCAGCGGGGCCGCCTGTCCCGGGGTGCCGCCCGCGATGATCGCGTAGGGCGGGCGCACCTCGGCGACGGCCGCGAGCTGCTCGGCCCGCAGCTCGGCCGGGGCGAAGCCGAGCATCCCCACGCCCCAGGGCCGCTCCCCGAGCCGTTCGGCGGTCTCGGCGAGGAGCCTGCGCACCTGTGGGCCCTCCATGACCGCGAGCGCCAGGTAGGGGACCCCGCCCCCGGCGGCGACCGCTTCGGCGAAGGCCGCCTGGTCGCTGACCCGGGTCATCGGCCCCTGCGCCACCGGGAGCGGTCGGCCCGGGCCGTGGCCGCCCCCCAGCGGCCGGGCCCGTACGACGGCCGCCAGATGTCCCGCGACGGCCGACCGGATGCCTCGGAGGATGCCTCCGGTCGTCCGGTAGCGGGCGGCCAGCCGGGCCGCCGAGGCCCCGTCCTGCCCGACGGGGAGCGGCTGTGTCCGCAGGTCCCGGGCGCCCAGCAGGGTGGCGACCGGCCCCGGCGGCGGGGTCAGGTCGGGGCGCGCGTACACCCGGTGGCCCTGCACCAGCCTGGTTTCGGAGCCGTCCATGGCCCGTACGGCCGCGGCCACTTCGGCGGGCAGCCCGGCCTCCCCCTCGGGCGTGAGGGCCAGTTGTACGTCGACCAGCACCCCGGCGGCTCCGCCCGCGACGGCCGCGGCCGCGGTGTGCGGCCCGATCCCGCCGTGGGCCCGTACCGGCAGCCCGAACCCGGCTTCGGAGAGCAGCTGTTGGAGGAGGACGAAGGTGGTGGTCCCGCCCACCCGGCCGCCCGCCTCGTGCCCCTTGGCCACGAGCGCCTCCGCCCCTGCGGCCACGGCCGCCGCGGCCTCTGCCGAACCGGTGACCTCGGCCCACACCCGGGGCCGCCCGGCGGCGGCCGCCCAGCCGGCCACCCCGTCCGGGGTGTGGCCCGCGGGGTCGGCGAGCAGCACGGTGTCCACCTCGGCCGGCAGCTCCCCGGGCCCGATCGGGCAGCCCGCGGGCACCCGCACCCCGTAGCGGCCGGATCCGAGGCGGCGGGCGATCTCGGCCATGCCGCCCCGCGCGGCCCCGGCGTCCCGGCCGAGGTCGAGCAGGCCCAGGCCGCCGGAGCGCTCGGCGGCGATGACGATCCGCGGGTTGGGCTCCTCGAACGGGCTGACGGCGACGACCAGGTCACGGTCAGCGGCGCGGAGCCGCCCGGCGGACGCCGCACGCCCGGCCTGGGCGGAGGCCGCCGGCCCGGCCTGGGCGGAGCCCGAGGGCCCGGTCCACTCGGAGCCCGACGGCTCGGCCCGCCCGGAGCCCGCCGGCTCGGAGCCCGCCGGCGCGGTCCGCTCCCCCAGCGGTGCAGGCTTCTCCCCCGATCGCCCGGCCGTCTCGGTTCGTGCGGGCTGCGCGGGCTGTGCGGGCCGACCGGATCGCGGAGGCCGCGGCGTGGGTGACGGCCGTGCAGGGCGCGGAGTCGGCGGGGGCTGCTGGGGCGGAAGGGCACGCGAGGGCTGGGGGGACGGCTCGGGCTGGGGGGACACGGACGCTCCTCTTCCAGTGCTGTGTGACATGGCGCAGTGTGGGACGGAAGACCGGGGAAGGCGTGGGCGAAGGGCGGCGGACGAGACGCCCTCCCGCTGCGGATCCGGGGCGGGAGGCGCGCGAAACGGCCGGGCGGTGAGGCGGGGCAGGGTTGAGCGGTGGTCAAATTCCCTGTTGCCGGGATGCATCGTGCGGTGACGGCCCTGCACTGTCAACGGCCATCCGGAGTCGTTCACTTCGCACCCCGGGCGGCTTCCGGCCACCCTGGCGGCCTCCTACCCATGCCTCCGGCGCGCTCCCGTCAATGCCATGGCCTGCGGTGTTGCACCCGGACGCCCCGTCCCCGGCCCACCGGTCGACGCACCTCGGCCGCTCGGGCTCATGCCGCATCGGTATGAGTTGTCACCGGTCCGGCATGAACACCTTTGCGAAGCTTGACGGTTGTTCACCTGACGCGGTCTTACAGGTACACCCCCGCCCGGTTACCGTCCGGTCATGACCCCCACCCTCGCCCAGCTCCGCTACCTCGTCGCCGTCGCCGACTGCCGTTCCATCACCGGCGCGGCAGCCTCCGTGTTCGTCGCCCAGTCCGCCCTGTCGCGGGCCGTCCAAGCCATGGAGCGCGACCTCGGCGTCGATCTCCTCGCCCGCCGGGGAAGGGGGGTGGATCTCACACCGGAAGGGGCCCGGGTCGTCCGGCTGGCCCGCACCGTGCTCGACGCGGTGGAGGCCATAGACGACATCGGCACCCCCCACGGACTGGGCGCCAGGGCCGCCCTGTCCATGGTCACCACCCCCACCCTGGCCCTCGATCTGGCCTCTGAGCTGGTACATACCTTCACGGAGCGGCATCCCGGCCTCGACGTCAGACTCCACCAGTACGACAGCCGCGAGGCCGTGGTCCAGGAACTGACCCAGGGGCGCGCCGAGTTGGCACTCGTGGACCTCCCCCTCGACGGGGAGCTCTCCACCCACCACATCCAGGAGCGCGAGGTGGTGCTCATCTCACCCGTCGGGTCCGCACTGCCCGACCCGCTCCCGTTCCGCGCACTCGACGGGCTGCCGATGGTGCTGCCCACTCCCGGGACCGGCCGACGCACCGAGATGGAAGCCATGTTCAGCTGCCTGGGCGTGCGTCCGGTGCCCTGTCTGGAGGTCGACGAACGTCTCGGCTGGGTGACCGGGGTGACCGACGGCCGCGGCTCCCTCATCTGGTACCGCGACGTGGTCGCCAGGGCCTTCGGCAGCAGGGCGGAGATACGTTCCTTCACCCCGCCCCTGCTGCGCCCGGTGGGCATCGCGCACGCCCGCCGGCCGCTCAGCCGGGCCGCCCGCGCCTTCATCGCACACGCCCGGCACAAGGCACCCGTACGCGAGCCCTCGCGCTGACCGCGCTGACCGCACGGGCCGCGGGCACCGCGCGCCCCGGGCGTGCCGACCGGAGGAGCCCCTCCCGACGGCCTGAACATGCCCACCCGGCATTGAACGATGCTCAAACGGACGGCGATTGACTCTGGCGCCCTTACCTGACACCCCCTCACATGGTGGGCATGTTACGACTACTCCTCACACCCCCGCGGGCCGCCGCCCTCGCCACCGCGGCCCTCGCCACGGCCCTGCCGGCCGCGGCCTGGCTGACCGGACCCGCCGCCGGGCCCGCCGACGCGTCCACGCTGACGCCCGCGTCCGCACCCCTGTCCGGCACTGTCGGCGCCGCCGCGGCTCCCGAGCGCCAGTGCACCCTCCCCGGAGGCATGGCCGAGATCAGCGGGCTCGCCATGAGCCGAAAACACCCCGGCGTCTTCTACGCCGTCAACGACAGCGGGAACACCAACCAGGTCTTCGCCATCGACTGCAGTGGCGCCACCGGCCTACTCAAGGCCACGTACACGGTCTCAGGGGTCGGCAACACCGACTGGGAGGGACTGGCCATCGGCAAGGACTCCGCGGGCCGCCCCGCGATCCTGGTCGGCGACATCGGCGACAACTTCGGCAGCCGCGCCGAGATCACCGTGCACTCCTTCACCGAGCCCGACCAGCTCGCCAACGCCTCGGTGACGCCGGTGAGTTACCGCTTCGCCTACGCCGACGGGAAGCACGACGCCGAATCCCTGCTCGCCGACCCCGTCACCGGCCGCATCCACATCGCGAGCAAACTCATCGGCGCGGCAGGCCAGTTGTACCAGGCTCCGCCGGCGCCGGTACCGGGTCAGCTGAACACCCTGACCGCCGTCCGGCCGGGTCCGGTCTTCGCCACCGACGGCGCGTTCTCCCCGTCGGGGGCCTCGTACACCCTGCGCAGCGGCGGACCGCTGGGGGCCAATACGGCCTCGGTGTACGACACCTCGGGCACCAAGCTCGCGGACGTGGCCCTGCCCGCCCAGTCGCAGGGCGAGACGGTGACCTACGCCGACTGCACCAGCCTGCTCGTCGGCTCGGAGAACGACACCCAGATCTGGCGCATCCCCCTCCCCCCGGAGGCCACCCCGGGCTGCGGCGGCACCCCGACGCCGACACCCACCCCGACGCCCACCCCGACCCCGACACCCACACCCACCCCGACACCCACGCCCACCCCGACCCCGACCTCGGCCGAGCTGAAGCTGGCCAACCCCGGCCCGCAGAGCTGCAAGTTCAACCAGAACTGCACCATCCAGCTCACCACCACCGGCGGCAAACCCCCCGTCCGCTACACCGCCACCGGACTCCCCTGGGGCCTCACCCTCGATGCCGCCACCGGCCGCATCACCGGCAAACCCTGGGCCACCGGAACCATCCAGATCACCGCCACCGCCACCGACACCACCGGAGCCAAGGCCACCACCACCTTCCCCCTCACCCTCACCTGGTTCTAAAGGAGCCCGGGATCCGCCCCTCGCCGGGTCAGCCCAGCCTCGAAACCGCCTCCTGGTCGGCGACGACGACGAGGTTGGGGTTCGTGCGCAAGGTCGCGGCCGGGAAGTCGGTCGAGATCTCGCGCTCGGGCATGCCGGCGAGGGCTTCCGCCTTGGCGGCGCCGCTGACGATCAGCACCAGGCGCCGCACCTTGGCGAGCATGGCGGTCGCCGACGAGATCACCGCCGGCAACGACGAGGACGGCGTGGCGGCGGTCCTGGAGCGTCACCTCCTCCCGCCCCCATTCGGTAATAGCCAAAATGGCCTAGCATCTATTACCGTACGGAGGGTGGAAACGGGTCGCCGGCCGACGGCACGGCGCGCCCCCGGGCTACGGGAAGAGGTGTGCCTTGATCCAGCGCTACGCGCTGCCGGAGATGGCGGCGCTGTGGACCGCGGAGTCCACGTACGAGACGTGGGTCCGGGTCGAGGTACTGGCCAGCACCGCGCAGGCGGGTATCGGAGTCGTTCCGGACGAGGCCCTGGCCGACATTCGCCGGGCTCCGGTGCCGCCGGTCGCGCGGATCAGGGAACTCGAGGCCGAACGGGACCACGAGATCCTCGCGTTCCTGGCCGCCTACACGGAGACGATGCCGGCCGACTCGGCACGCTGGGTCCATCACGGCATGACCAGCTACGACCTCGTCGACACCGCGCAGGGGTACCTGCTCGCCCGCTCGATGGACCTCGTCCTGGACGCGGCCCGCTCCTTCACCCGGATCCTGACGGACCGGGCCCTGGAGCACTGGGACACCGTGTGCATCGCCCGCACCCACGGGATCCACGCCGAGCCGACCAGTTTCGGGCACAAGCTGGCCGTCCACGCCCTGGCCATGAGCCGCTGCCTGACCCGTCTGGCGGATGCCCGTACGGCGGTCGCGGTGGGGACCGTCTCGGGCCCCGTCGGCACCTACTCCCACATCTCCCCTCAGGTGGAGGAGTACGTGTGCGGGGAACTGGGGCTGGGGACCGAACCGATCCCGACGCAGGTCGTCGCCCGCGACCGGCACGCCCAGCTGCTGTCGGCGCTCGCCATCACCGGCGCCGTCGTGGAGCAGTTCGCCCTGGAGATGCGGATGCTCC
Source organism: Streptomyces sp. NPDC059957 (assembly GCF_042730015.1). NCBI lineage: Bacteria > Bacillati > Actinomycetota > Actinomycetes > Kitasatosporales > Streptomycetaceae > Streptomyces > Streptomyces sp. NPDC059957. The sequence goes on from NZ_JBHWMB010000039.1 coordinate 71,624, forward strand.
AGCGCACGGAGGTGCGCGAGGTGGACGAACCCCGCACCAGCGCGTACCAAGGCTCCAGCGCCATGCCGCACAAACGCAATCCGACGACCAGCGAGCGGCTGTGCGGACTGGCGCGGGTCCTGCGGGCCAACGCGGGCGCCGCGTACGAGAACGTCGCGCTGTGGCACGAACGGGACCTGGCGCACTCCTCGGTGGAGCGGATCGTCCTGCCGGACAGCCTGACGATCGCGCACTACCAGCTGGTCTCGGCCGCGGCCGTCATCCGGGGCCTGGAGGTCTTCCCCGAGCGGATGGCCCGCAACATCGACGAGACCCACGGCCTCGTCCACTCCTCCGAGGTGTTCCTCGGTCTGGTCGCCGACGGCGCGGAACGCGAGCACGCGTACCGGCTGGTCCAGGCGGCCGCCGACGAAACCTGGCGTACAAAGGTCCCGTTGGCCGATGCCCTGGCGATCCGCGGCGTGGCCGTCCCCGCCGACCTCCTCGACCCCCGACGGTTCCTCACCAACAGGAACCACCTCAAGTCCCGGCTCGAAGCACTCAGTGACCGGCTCGGCGAAGAAGCCGGCGAAGAAATCAGTGAAGAACCCAGCAAGGAGCCTCACCAGCATGTGGAAGTGTGAACAGGTCATCGGCAGCGCCCTCGACGTGGAAGAGGCGGCCGCCCTGTACCGGGCGTCCACCCTCGCCGAGCGCCGTCCCGTGGAGGACACCCAGCGCTTCACCCGGATGCTCGCCGGCGCCAACCTGGTCATCGTCGCCCGCGACGAGGACGGCCGGCTCATCGGGATCTCCCGCTCGATCACGGACGGCGCGTACTCCACGTACCTCAGCGATCTCGCGGTCGACTCCGCCTATCAAGGCAAGGGGGTGGGCAAGGAACTCATCCGTGCCACCCGGGAAGCCGCACCCCAGGCCAAGCTGATCCTGCTGGCAGCCCCGGCGGCCGTGGACTACTACCCGCACATCGGGTTCGCCGCGCACAACTCCGCCTGGACGATGGACGGTCCGGCCAACCAAGCCTGATCCGTACGTACGCGTACCCCCGGCGCCCGCACCGGCGCCGGGGGTACGCCGTTTCAGCCCGTGCGCGCGGCGGACTGAGCGGGCGGGGCGAGCACGGAGTCCAGGCGGCGGGCGGCGGAGCGCCGCTGGACCACCGACAGGGCCGCGATCCCCGCGCCGAGGGCCAGCCAGCCGGCGGGCCCGGCCGTCATCACCACTCCGGTCAGGAGCAGCGGTCCTACGGACTTCTGCACGGACTGGGCCATGCCCGCGACGCCCAGGTACGACGCCCGCGCCTCCTCGGGGGCGAGCGAGACCGCCAGCTCCCAGGAGCTCACCGACCGCAGCAGTTCCGCCGCCGTGACCAGCACCGCCGCGGTGAGGAGCGCCACCGTCGCGGCGACGGCCCCGGCCCCGGAGGTGAGGGCCAGGAGGACGCAGCACGCGAGCATCGTCAGCCCGTACACGGAGACCGCCGCCGCGGCCTGGCGGGGTTCCTCGAACCTGGCCGAGACGCGGAGTTGGAGTACGACGACCAGCACGGTGTTGATGACGAGGAAGGCCGGAACCAGGGCGTGCGGTGCGTCGGTGTGGGCCACCAGCCAGAGCGGCAGGCCGACGGCCAGGACCGAGTCGTCGAGGTTCAGCGGGATGTCGAACAGGACGAAGCGCAGGTAGCCGCGGTCCCGCCACGGGCTCGGCACCCCCGTCCGGCGGGGCGCGGCAGCCCCGGGCGCCGCAGCCCCGGGCGCATCGCCCTCTGCCGCCGCGTCCCCCGTCGCCACGTCCCCCTTGCCCTTACCCGCGGCCGTGGCCGTGCCCGCGGCCAAGCGCCCCTCGGCTCGCGGCTCCCGGGTGCGCCAGACCAACGCCGCGGCCGCGAGGAACGACAGGGCGTTGGCCAGGATCAGCGCCTGATAGGCCGCCGGTGTCCCGACCGCGAGACCGGCGGCGGCGATCCCCGCGCCCACCGCGTACCCGGCGTTGGCCGTACTGCGCGACAGGGCTTGATAGGTGCCCCGCCGCTCACCCGCCACCCGTGTGGCGAAGAGCATCTCCAGCGCCTTGGCCGCCCGGTCGCCGAGGTAGGTGACGGCGACCAGGGGCAGCAGCACGTCGAAGCGGGTGACCACGAGCAGCGCGCCGAGGGTTCCGAGGCGCAGCAGGTGACAGCCGATCAGCAGGGACCGCACGGGGAAGCGGCCCGCCAGGTGCCCCGCCAGGGGCGATCCGGCGATGCCGGCGACGGCCGCGGCGCCCAGCAGGAGGCCGATCCGGCCGGCGTCCAGGTCCATGACGAAGGTGAAGTAGAGGACCGAGGAGGCACCCCACACGCCCGTGCCGGTGCGGTCCAGGAGTTGGGCGAGCAGCATGATCCGGGCGTCCCGGCCCCCGGGCGGCCGCCTCAACTGAGCCACCAGTCCGGGCCGTCGCTCCCGCTCCTGCCCCCGCCCCGGCCGCTCCCGGCGCCCCCGCCACCCCTGCGAACCCTTCCGGATCCCCGTACCTCGCCGCCGCATCCCGCTGCCTCCGAGCCCCCGCGAAAGTATCTCGATATCGAGATACCAGCGGAAGCCTGCCGGAGATTAATCTTGACGTCAAGATACTTCCGGGTGGACGCAGGGCGCGGGGGGGGGCAGAAGGGCCCCCCCCCCCCCCCCCCCCCCCCACGGCCCCCCCCCCCCCCCCCCCCCCCCCCCCAGAGCAAAAAAAAACCCACAAAAGGGGAAAA
>NZ_JBHWMB010000039.1:74370-75095 GCF_042730015.1 Streptomyces sp. NPDC059957
CAAACGGCCAGGAAAAAAAGCCGAGTTCGAGAACGGATGCCGTATACAGCAGCGAAGCGGAAACCTCCGGGAACCTCCCTTTTCCGCCCCCATCGACGGACCGGGCGGCCTCCCCCTGCATTCCGGCACCGGATCGGGGCAGAAGAAGCCTGCGAGATGGGAGAACAACATGATCGCGCTTGGCATTGTCCTGTTGGTCATCGGCTGGCTCCTCGGCATTTCGATCCTGTGGACGCTGGGGATCATCCTCGTCGTCATCGGGGTCATCCTGTGGGTGCTCGGCTCCGTCGGGCACGCGGTCGGAGGACGGCGGCACTATTGGTAGCGCGGACGCGCACGGACGCTCCCCGGGAGACGGTTCCATGATCCAGATGTCCATACCGCTGATCCCCGCGGATGACGGCGCACTGCTGATCCCCGCGGATCACGTCACCGGGCTCCTGCGCAGCCTCGCGGCCGACTGGCTGGAATCGGAGCGCACCGGCGAGATGTGCGGAGAAGAGCGGACGGTCCGGGACCTGGCGGGCGTACTGACCGAGCTCGCCGATCAGATCGACGTCGAATGCATCGGGTTCACGTCGACCGCCCCACGTCCGTAGAACACCCGCCGTCACCTCGGGGGTTTTGGTTGCGCTGGGGGGGGTTTTCCGGGGGGGCGAAAAGAGAAGGGGGGGGGGGAAGAGGAGGGGATTCAGACGCCTCGCGCGTCCCTTCATTCTTACCTT
>NZ_JBHWMB010000040.1:0-16791 GCF_042730015.1 Streptomyces sp. NPDC059957
GGCCGGGGACGGGGGCGGGGTGGGGTGTCGGCCTGGACGTAAAGCGTGATTTGTGGCGCAACAGTGGCCCGCGCCCTGTCGGAGTAGAGCAGAGGGCGCCTAAATCATGCAGTCCAGGCCGACACCCCACCCCGCCCCCGGCACCGGCCCCCACCCGCAGCCAGGCAGACACCCACCACACCCCAGCAACGGCGCCGTGCGCCAAGCGACCTGCCTTACCCCACCCCTTCCCTCCCCGCGCCCCGCGCCGTAGCCTGACGCACCGTCAGATCCATTGGGCCGTCGGGAGGCCACACCATGTCGCCGCTTCTGCTGCAGGGCAAGACCGTCATCGTCTCCGGCGTAGGCGCCGGCCTCGGCCACCAGGTCGCCGCCACCGTCGTCCGCGACGGCGGCAACGCCGTGCTCGGGGCGCGGACCGAGGCCAACCTCGCCAAGGCCGCCGCCGAGATCGACCCCGACGGCACGCACACCGCGTACCTGCCGACCGACATCTCCGACGAGCGCCAGTGCGAGGCCCTCGCCGCCCTCGCCGAGGAGCGGTTCGGCGGGGTCGACGCCGTCGTTCACGTCGCCGCCTGGGACTCCTACTTCGGCGGCCTCCAAGACGCCGACTTCGGCACCTGGCAGCAGATCCTCGACGTCAACCTGCTCGGCACCCTCCGCATGACCCGCGCCTGCCTGCCCGCGCTGAAGCGCGCCGGCGGCTCCGTCGTCATCATCGGCACCCAGTCCGCCATCGCCTCCCCCAACGAGGTGCAGCAGGCCGCCTACGCCGCCTCCAAGGGCGCGCTGACCTCCGCCATGTACTCCATGGCCCGCGAGCTCGGCCCGCACCGCATCCGCGTGAACACCGTGCTCCCCGGCTGGATGTGGGGTCCCCCGGTGCAGGCCTTCGTCACCTTCACCGCGCACACCGAAGGCATCCCCGAAGCCGAGGTCCACGCCCGCCTCACCGACCGCATGGCGCTCCCGGACCTGGCCACCGACGGGGACGTCGCCGACGCCGCCGCCTTCCTCGCCTCCGACCGCGCACGGGCGATAACCGGCCAGTCCCTGCTGGTCAACGCCGGGGAGCTGATGCGATGAGCCCCTCCGTGCCCGCGCGAGCGGATCGTATGCTCGGGCCATGACCACTCCGAGTGACGCTCCGACCGAGAACTCGATGCGCCGCGCGCTCCGCCGCGCCCGCGACGGCGTCGCGCTCGACGCGACCGAGGCGGCCGTGCTCCTGCAGGCGCGCGGCGAGGACCTGAAGGACCTCGCCGCGTCCGCCGCCCGGGTGCGGGACTCCGGACTCGAAGCCGCCGGCCGGCCCGGCGTCATCACGTACTCGCGCAAGGTCTTCATCCCCCTCACCCGCCTGTGCCGCGACAAGTGCCACTACTGCACCTTCGTCACGGTCCCGGGCAAGCTCCGCCGTGAGGGCCACGGCATGTACCTCTCCCCCGACGAGGTCCTCGACACAGCCCGCAAGGGCGCGGCCATGGGCTGCAAGGAAGCCCTGTTCACGCTCGGCGACCGGCCCGAGGACCGCTGGCCCGAGGCCCGCGAGTGGCTCGACGCGCACGGCTACGACGACACCCTCGCGTACGTCCGCGCCATGGCCATCCGCGTCCTGGAGGAGACCGGCCTCCTCCCGCACCTCAACCCCGGCGTGCTGTCCTGGTCGGACCTCCAGCGCCTCAAGCCGGTGGCCCCGTCGATGGGGATGATGCTGGAGACCACCGCCACCCGGCTGTGGTCCGAGCCCGGCGGCCCCCACCACGGCTCCCCCGACAAGGACCCGGCCGTCCGGCTGCGCGTCCTGGAGGACGCGGGCCGCTCCAACGTGCCCTTCACCACCGGGGTACTGATCGGCATCGGCGAGTCCTACGAGGAGCGCGCGGACGCCTTCTTCGAGCTGCGCCGCATCCAGCGCAGCTACCACGGCATCCAGGAAGTCATCGTCCAGAACTTCCGGGCCAAGCCCGACACGGCCATGCGCGGCATGCCCGACGCGGAGCTGGAGGAGCTCGCGGCGGCCATCGCCGTGGCCCGTCACATCCTCGGCCCGAGCGCCCGCATCCAGGCCCCGCCGAACCTGGTCGACTCCGAGTACGCGCTGCTCATCGGCGCCGGCATCGACGACTGGGGCGGCGTCTCCCCGCTGACCCCCGACCACGTGAACCCCGAGCGCCCCTGGCCGCACATCGAGGAGCTGGCCGAGCGCACCGCCGCCGCCGGCTTCGAGCTCCGCGAACGCCTCACCATCTACCCGGAGTTCCTCCAGCGCGGCGAGCCCTGGCTGGACCCGCGCCTGCTGCCGCACGTACGGGCGCTGGCCGACGCGCAGAGCGGGCTCGCGGACGAGTCCGCGCAGGTCGAGGGCCGGCCGTGGCAGGAGCCCGACGAGGGCTTCACCGCCTACGGCCGCACCGACCTGCACGCCACCATCGACACGCAGGGCCGTACCGGCGACCGCCGCGACGACTTCGACGAGGTCTACGGCGACTGGGAGGCCCTGCGCGAGGCCGCGGCCCCCGGCATGGTCCCCGATCCCGAGCGCATCGACAGCGACGTACGGGGAGCGCTCGCGCAGGCCGCCGACGATCCGACGAAGCTCACCGACGAGCAGGCGCTCGCCCTGCTGCACGCGGACGGCCCGGCACTGGACGCGCTGTGCCGGATCGCGGACGACCTGCGCAAGTCGGTGGTGGGCGAGGACGTCACGTACATCGTGACCCGCAACATCAATTTCACCAACGTCTGTTACACCGGCTGCCGCTTCTGCGCCTTCGCGCAGCGTCGCACGGACGCGGACGCGTACACGCTCTCCCTCGACCAGGTCGCCGACCGGGCCGCCCAGGCCTGGGACGTGGGCGCGGTCGAGGTGTGCATGCAGGGCGGCATCCACCCGGACCTGCCCGGGACGGCCTACTTCGACATCGCGCGGGCGGTGAAGGAGCGCGTGCCGGGCATGCACGTGCACGCCTTCTCCCCGATGGAGGTCGTCAACGGGGCGACCCGGACGGGGATGTCGGTACGGGACTGGCTGACGGCGGCCAAGGAGGCCGGCCTCGACTCGATCCCGGGCACGGCGGCGGAGATCCTGGACGACGAGGTCCGCTGGGTCCTCACCAAGGGCAAGCTGCCGACGGCGGACTGGATCGACGTGGTCTCCACCGCCCACGAACTGGGCATCCGCTCCTCCTCCACCATGATGTACGGCCACGTGGACCAGCCCCGGCACTGGCTGGGCCACTTCCGCACGCTGGCCCGCATGCAGCAGGAGGCGCACGCCAAGGGCGCCCTGGGCTTCACGGAGTTCGTGACGCTGCCCTTCATCCACACCAACGCCCCCGTCTACCTGGCGGGCATCGCCCGCCCCGGCCCGACGGTGCGCGACAACCGTGCGGTGACGGCCATGGCCCGCATCCTGCTGCACCCGCACATCACCAACATCCAGACCAGCTGGGTGAAGCTGGGCTCGGAGGGCGCGGCGGAGATGCTCCGCTCGGGCGCCAACGACCTGGGCGGGACCCTGATGGAGGAGACCATCTCCCGGATGGCCGGCTCCAGCTACGGCTCGTACAAGTCCGTCCAGGACCTGATCGCCGTCGCCGAGGCGGCCGGCCGGCCCGCGAAGGCCCGTACGACCCTCTACGGCGAGGTCCCGGAGGAACGCCAGGCCGCGGCCCGCGCCTCGGACGGGCACCTGCCGGACCTGCTGCCGGTCCTGGACTGACCGGCCGGAGGGACCGGACGGATGACCGGCCGTACGGATGACCGGCTCCGCGAACGCGTGCGGGCCCTGCCAGGGGGACAGCCCGGCAGGGCCCGCACGCCGAGGGGCTGATCAGGCTGATCAGCCTGATGAGATGGGTCAGCCGACCAGGAGGTCCTTCTTGAGCTGCTTCAGCTCGTGGCCGTCGATGCCGAGGCCGGTCTTGAGGTAGTTGTCGAAGCTGCCGAACTTCGACCGGACCTCGTCGTACCCGGCGTTGAGGTACTCGGGGCGCACGTCGAGCAGCGGCTTGTAGACGGCGGCGTGCGAGGCCGGCAGGTGCGAGAGGATCGCGTCGTTGGCGGCCTTGCGGTAGTCGTTGCTGGCCAGGTAGTCGGCCATCACGGTCTCGCTCGGCACGCCGAGGGCGGTCAGCAGGGAGGCGTTCGCCCAGCCCGTGCGGTCCTTGCCCGCGGTGCAGTGGAACAGGACGGAGCGGTCGCGGTCGCGCTCGATGCCTTCAAAGACCTGCGTGTAGGCCTTCTTGCCGCCCTCGCCGCTGACCATGGCCCGCTCGGCGTCGACCATGGCCTTGACGGCCTCGTCGGGGGTCTTGGGCATGACCTGGAAGGAGCCGGAGCCCGCGAAGACGTCGGCGACGACGTACTTCGCGCCGGCCGGGACCTTGTCCACGTCCGTGGTGCGCTCGCTCTCCATGCGGAGGTCGAAGATCGTCTTGACGCGCAGGCGCTGGAGCTTGGCGAGGTCGTTCTCGGTGAGCTTGTTGAGGGCGTCGGAGCGGTAGATCTCGCCCATCTTGACCCACTGGCCGTTCGTGGTGCGGTAGCCGCCCACGTCACGGAAGTTGGTGGTGCCGTCCAGCTTGATCAGCCGGTCGGCCAGGCGCAGGCCTTCACCGCGCTCGGGCTCGAAGTCGAACCACTGCCGGTCGGCGGCGGGCAGCCCGCTGACCACGGCCTCGCCCTGGGCACCGCCCTTGGCGACGACCTTGCCGTTCGCCTTGATCTCCACGCGCTTGGTGCCCTTGGCGTTCCACTTCAGGGTGTACGCGCCGTCGGCGCCGGCGGTGACGGTTGCCTCGGTGAAGGGGATGGAGGCGTTGCCGTGGTGCCGGCCGCCCCAGGGGAGGTCCCACCCGGAGGCGGCGGCGGAGGCGGCGGGGGCCGCGACGATGGCGACGGTGAACGTGGAGGCGACGACGGTCGCGGCGAGCAGTGCCTTCTTCATGCCCCCGAGACTCTTGGCCTCCGAATAACTCCACGTGAACACGGCATGGCCGAAACCGACCGGGTGTAAGGCAAGTGTCAAAACGTGCCACCCGCCTGGCCGGCGCGGGAACGGGGGGCGGGGCTGCGCCCCCGACCGGGCCCCGACCGCGTGCGGCCGGTCGGGCCGCGCCCCGACCGGGCCCCCACCGGATGCGGCCGGACGGAGCCGCGCCCCGGACCGGGCCCCCACCGGGTGCGGCGCCGTTCCCGGGGGCCCGCCCCCGGACCCCCGCGCCTCAAACGCCGGCGAGGCTGGAGAATGCCGGCGCGCGGCCACATCCAGCCCCGCCGGCGTTTGAGGCGCGGGGTCTGGGGCGCAGCCCCAGAGGGGTCCGGGCGCAGCCTGGCACCCCGCCCGTCGGGCGTGTGGGGCGCGGGGTCTGGGGCGGAGCCCCTCCCCAGCCCGTCCAGCGTGTGGGGCGCGCAGGGTCTGGGGCGGAGCCCCTCCCCCAGCCCATCCGGCGTGTGGGGCGCGGGGTCTGGGGCGGAGCCCCTCCCCAGCCCGTCCGGCGTTTGAGGACCGGGTCAGGGCAGAGCCCTGGGAACGGTGGAAGGGCGGGTAGGGGACTTCGCCCCGCAGGGCACACCACCCGCACCCGCCCACCCGGGCTGCGCACCAGCTGCCGGTGGCGGCGCCACCGACCGGCCGCCACCGGACGGAGTCCGGTGCAGCGGGGCGAAGCCCGCGCAGCGGTGCGAGCTCCGCGTCAAAAAGGGGACCGGCGGAATCCAGCCGTTCGCCGCCCCCATACCGCCCGCATGACCGACTACTTCCGGACCCGATCGGTACTGTCCACTACAGTGCCGCCAGAGCACGCGCGGGAGTCCGGGGGGATCACAATGGACACGGCGACGGAAACGTCCGGGGAGCAACAGAGCAGGCCCGGGGCAGCCCAGCCCCTCCAGCCGGCACCCGCACCTGCACCCGCACCTGCCCCCACACCCGCACCCACCGGCGGAGCCACCGGCCTGGGCCCCGCCACGGGCCCCGCCGCCGGCGCCACCCTCGGTGGCCGCGCCGCCGTCACCACCGGCCTCTGGGGCCGCACCGAGCAGCAGGACTTCCGTAGCCGCGTCAGGGGAACCCTCCTCGGCTCGGCCATCGGCGACGCCCTCGGCGCACCCGTCGCCGCCCTCTCCCTCCCCGAGCTCCTCGAGGCCCACGGCCCGGCGGGCCTGACCGAGCCGGCCCCCCGCGCCGAGGTCACCGCCGCCACCCAGCTCGGCCTGTTCACCGTGGACGGCCTGATACGGGCCCACGTGCGCCGGGACACCGGCGCCTGGCACCCGCCGACCGACGTGCACCGCGCGTACCTCCGCTGGGCCCTCACCCAGCACGAATGGGGCCCCGACGAGCGCCGCGAGGACAACGGCTGGCTTGCACAGGAGGAGTGGCTCTACGTACGCCGCTCCCCCGACCGCTCCTGCCTGACGGGCTTCGCCGACGGAGTCCTCGGCACGCTCGCCCAGCCGAAGAACCCGACCGCCCTGGACCCGGGGGCGGCCACCCGTTCCAGCCCCTTCGGGCTCCTGGTCGGCTGGGAGCCGGCCCTGGTCCTCCAACTCGCCGTCGAGTGCGCCGCGCAGAGCCATGGACACCCCACCGCGTACCTGTCGGCCGGCGCCCACGCCGTCATCGTCCACGGCCTGACCCGCGGCGAATCCCTCGACTCCGCCGTCCAGCGCGCGCTGGGCCTGCTCGGTGTCCGCCCCGGCCACCAACCCGTCACGGACGCCCTGCAGCGCGCGCTCGGCGCCGTCACCACGGGCGTCCCGTCCCCGCAGACCGTCGAGGGCCTGTCCCCCGGCCACGGCCGCGGAGCCGAAGAGGTCCTCGCCATCGCCGTGTACTGCGCCCTGGTCGCCGAGAACGTGGCACACGGCCTGCGCCTCGCCGTGAACCACGGCGGCGACTCCGCTGCCACCGGCGCCCTGTGCGGCTCCCTGCTCGGCGCCCAGCACGGCGAGACGGCCCTCCCGGCGGCCTGGCTCGCCGGCCTCGAAGGCCGCGCCACGGTCCTGGAACTCGCCGACGACTTCGCCCTGGAGATGACCCAGGGCCCCGCCCTCCACGGCCCGGCCGCACCCTCCACCGCCTGGCTGACGCGGTACCCGCGCGGCTGACCCGTCCTCCGCCGCGAAGCCGACACCCGGGAACCTCCCGGGCCCCTGCCCCCCTGCCCCCCTGCCCCGCCCCAACTCCACCTCCCGCCCCCGGCCATGGCCGACGCACGCCCCTGCCCTCCGCACGCGCGAAGCCGTACTTTGGCCCTCCCCACACCACGGAGGTGTCAGCGCACATGCGGATCGCCACGACCGTCTTCCTCACCGACCGCACCATCGCTCCCGTACCGCTCGCCCGGGCCCTGGAGGAACGCGGCTTCTCCGGCCTGTACCTCCCCGAGCACACCCACATCCCGGTCAGCCGCGCCACCCCGGCTCCCATGGGCGGCGAGCTGCCGGAGATGTACGGCCGCACCCTGGACCCCTTCGTCGCCCTCGGCCAGGCCTCCGCCGTCACCGAGCGGCTCCACCTCGGCACCGGCATCACCCTCGTCGCCCAGCACGACCCCATCGACCTCGCGAAGCAGGTCGCCACGCTGGACCACCTGTCCGGCGGCCGCGTCACCCTCGGCATCGGCTACGGCTGGAACGTGGAGGAGGCCGCCGACCACGGAGTCGAGTGGCGCACCCGCCGCGAACTGGTCCGCGACCGCATGGCCCTGATGCGGACCCTGTGGTCCCCGGACCCCACGGCGTACGTGGGCCAGTTCTCCTCCGTCCAGGCCAGCTCGGCCCACCCCAAGCCGGCGCAGACCCCGCGCGAGCTCGCCCCGGGCGTCCCCCTGTACGGCCCGCGCACGCTGATCGGCGGCCAGGCCGGCCCGAAGCTGTTCGCGGCCATCGCCGACCACAGCGACGGCTGGCTCCCGATCGGCGGCGGCGGCCTGACGGAGTCCCTCCCGGCCCTGCGCCAGGTCTGGGAGGCCGCGGGGCGCGACCCCAAGTCCCTCCAGGTGGTCCCGTACGCCGTCCAGCCGACCCCCGGGAAGATGTCCCACTACGCCGACCTGGGCATCGAGGAGGTCGTCCTCCAGCTCCCCTCGGAGGGCGAGGCGGAGATCCTGCGGATCCTGGACGGGTTCGGGCAGTACCTGTAGCCGGGTCGGAGAGGGGCAGCACCCCGGCCGGCCGAAATCCGCTGGCACGGGGGAGCCGCTCACCGCGATCATGGCCCCATGCCGGGCCAACGCAAGCGCGCACGCAGCAGGATGCGAGCCACCCAGCGGACGGCGGACATCCCCGGCCGCTGGGAGCCGCTGTTCTCCACGACCGAGCAGTCGGAGCTGCGGGAGCACTTCCGCCGCCTGCGGTCCGAGGGCACCGTCACCGACCCCTCGCAGATCCGCATCGACACCCACTGCGGCCGCCTCGCCCACCCGTCGACGTACCGGATCAGCCTGTTCGTCCCGGAGGACCCGGCGTGAGCGAGGACCTGAACGAACTGTGGGAGTGCATCCCGGAAGGCATCCGCCGCCAGGTGGACGGGTACGTCCTGCAGGACCGCCTGATGAACGCCGTCCGCACCGTCTGGGAGGCCCGCCGAGCCCATGGGATGGGGCTCTACGAGGCCCAGAAACTGGTCTCCGCCCGGTACGTCCACTTCGGCGACCGGGTGGCCCGCACCCCCGACTGCCCGCTCGACCTGGAGTCCCTCGCCGCCATCACCTCCGGCATCCGGGCCCGGGTGGCGGCGATCGAGGCCGTCTGGGACGGGGACACGGTCCACGACTGGTTCGTGCGGCTGCTCGCCCTCACCCAGGACCCCGCCGGGGAACACGAACTGGCCACCGTCTACTGGGGCACGGGCACCCGCGCCCTCGAAGCCGAAGGCGCCGACCGCGGCCTCCTGGACCCCCACGCGGCAGCGGCCACCCGCGCCGGCACCGCACTGGCGGCCCACCTCGGAGTCCCGTTCCACTTCGCGAGCCCGGACCAGCCGGACGACGAGGCACCGCGCTACGCGTGCCGGACGACCTGATAGACCGTCTGCGAGACGGGCGCCGGGCGCGGGACCCCGGCCTCGTTCCAGCCGATCTCCTCGGCACGCTTCTCGATGGCCTCGTGTGCGGCCCGAGCTGCGCCTTCGTCCTCGAAGAAGGCGACGGACAGCCCGTTGCCGGTGGCGGGATCGACGAGGTGGTACGCGCCGTGGACGCCGGGCACGGCTGCGGCGGCATCCAGCACCCAGCCCCGGTCATCGGTCGGCATCGGTTCCCACACGGCCACCCTCGCGATCATCGCCGCCTCCGTTTCGCCCGCCGGTCCGAGCGTCCAGCATGCAGCACTCCCCGGTGGCAGCGCTCGCTCCGACACGAGCCCCCTCCTGGCGATGCCCCGTGCCGGAACAGGGCTTGACCTCAAGTGAAGTTCAGGTTGGAAGCTTCCTCGTATGACGCTGGCCGTCGGGCAGCGCACCAACACTTCATGCGCTGGAGGAAGTCCCATGTCGAGCACTGCTGTTCCCACCTCTGCATCCACCACAGCCCCCGTCCGCCGTTCCGGCCTCGCCTGGTGGAAGGCGCTGGCCATCGGCGCGGCCGGCGCGGTCGTGGTCAATCTGATCGTTCTGGCCGTCGCCAAGCTGGCCGGGGCCCCGCTCGTCATCGTCAACGGTGGCACGGAGCACCCGATCACCGTCGGGGGCGTCATCAGCGCCTCCGTCGTCCCGTTGGCCGTCGGGACGGGCGCCGCCTTCCTGTTGGCCCTGTGGAAGCCGGTCTTCCTGCGGATCGCGCAGTACGTGGGCGGCGGGCTGGCGCTGCTGTCGACGCTCGGCCCGCTGTCGTCCGGCGCCGACGGAGGGACCGTCACAGCCCTGGCCCTGATGCACATCACCCTCGGCGCGGCGGTCGTCGCCACCCTGCAGCTCAACCGCCGCAGCCAGTAGGCGGATTCCGCCAACCTCGCGACGCCTCAGGACCCAACTCAGTGGTACAGAGCAGTAGTTACGGTCTGAACCTATGCGATCACGAACGTCGGTTTCCGGCCTCCTGCCGGATTCCCTGTAGCCGACTGGAGCAAGCAGGCGGGCGCCCCCGCGCGGCTGTGGACGTGCAGTGGTGGCGCGAACCAGAGGTTCAACCTCCGGATCGTGTGACCCTCCGGGCGGGCGCCGGCACCTGCCCGGCGCCCGCCCGTTCCCGGACTCCGCGCACCGCCTCGCGCACCATGAACACGTCCACCGGGTCCTCGGCCTCGAGCCCGAAGCCGTGCCGCTCGTACAACCGCCGGGCCGCACTGCCCTGCAGCACGTTCAGCCGGACCCGGGTGCCGTCGCGGTCGCACTGCTCCAGCAGCTCACGCAGCACGGCCGCGCCGATGCCCCTGCCCTGCAGGTGGGGGGCCAGGTAGAAGTGCTCCAGCCAGTGGGCGTCCTCGGCCGGGCGCAGCGCCACGCAACCGGCGAGCGCACCGCCCACCTCGATCACCCAGGTGTGCGCGGGCTCGAACCCGTCCCGCAGCCGCTGCCGCACCCACTGCTCGTCGTACCGTCCGAGCCGCTCCAGATCCGCCCGCAGCACCACGGCCCTCAGCTCGGCCACCGCCTCGACGTCCGCCACCGAAGCCGGCCGCATCTCCCAGTCCCCCATGACGCTCCCGTTGCCCGGCCCCTAGGCCTTCGGGGTCCAGTCCTGGGCCAGCAGGCCGAGGAGCACCTCGTCCAGGAACTCGCCCATCACCCAGGCCGAGGAGCGCAGCACGCCTTCGCGGACGAAGCCGTTGCGCTCGGCTGCGCGGAGCATCGCGGGGTTGTCCGACAGCGTCTCGACCTGCAGCCGGTGCAGGCCGCGTACGACGAAGCCGTAGTGGCACAGGACCGCGACCACGTCCGTGCCGTATCCCTTGCCCCGGGCGGACGGCAACAGCCCGAGTCCGGCGTGCGCGGACCGGCTGTGGTTGTCGATGCCCCAGAGCGTCGCCGTGCCGATCAGCGCGCCGCTCTCCAGGTCCACCACGGAGAAGGGGACGTGTCCCTGGTCGCTGTCGTCGACCGTGAACGACAGGGCCTTCGAGCCGGCCATGAGAGGCCGCCACGGGAGGGCCGTGGCCCGGGAGGCGGAGACCACGTCGTCGTGGAGACCGGCGTGCAGGATCGGAATGTCGTCCTCGTGCCGGGCCCTGAGCCCGACCGTGTTGCCCTTTAGCATGCAAGGTTCCTATCCGACGGCGCCGTCGGACGGCAACCCAATTGATCAGCGGAAGGCGTTGGCGTTCTCCGAGGCCCACTGCCGGAACGGACGGGCGGGCACCCCGGTGACCTGCACAACCGTGTCACGCACCCTGAGCAGCTCGTCGTTGACGTCGCCGCCGGTGACATCGAGCACCGCGTCCGCGGCCTCGGGTCCGAAGACCGCGGCCATCTGCGCGTAGGCCTGCCCACGACTGATTTCGGCGAAGGGAACGTCCCGGCCCAGCGCCGCGGCGATGGCCTCGGCCTGCTGCCGGGCGGTCACCGGCTCGGGACCGGTCAGGGCATAGGTCCGCCCCCGGTGGCCGGGCTCGGTCAGCGCCACGCGCGCCACGGCCGCGATGTCCGCCGGATGAATGGTCGGCAGCGCGGTCTCGGCGTACGGCGCACGGACGGTCTCGTGCTCGCGGATGGCTGCGGCCCACATCAGAGAGTTCGAGGCGAACTGCGTCGGCCGCAGAATCGTCCAGGCCATACCGCTCGCCTTGAGCAGCTCCTCCACCGCCAGGTTCTCACCGGCAGGACCGAGGTGCGGGTGGGTCTGGACGGTGATGGACGAGACCAGGACGACGTGCTCCACACCCGCCCGGCGAGCGGTTTCGAGGATGTCCCCGTCCGACCCCAGCCGCGACACCAGGAACAGCGAACGCACCCCCTCCAGCGCCGCCTTCAGCGATACGGGATCGGCGAGATCACCCTCCACCGCCTCGACCCCTTCGGGAAGAACGGCCCGTGCGGCATCCCGAGTGAGCCCCCTCACCGGCCCGACACCCACCCCGCGCAGCTCCTCCAGCAGGGCGCTGCCTATGTTCCCGGTGGCTCCGGTCACAAGAATCACGAGCACGTCTCCCGTCGCCAGTTGATCAAGGAAGCACCAGGCTAGAACCTCAATCGCGCTTCAGGTCAAGAAGCGCCACGCAGCCACCGCCCCACCCGCAGCCCGAGCCGCCAACCTGAAAACCCCTTCCCCTCCCTCCCCCCGTCCTGAACGATGAACCGCATGGTTTCCACTGACCGGCTGCTGGCCTTCGCCGCCATGTCGTTGCTGCTGATCCTCATCCCCGGGCCGAGCGTGCTCTTCGTCATCGGGCGGGCCCTGTCCCAGGGGTGGCGGGCCGCGCTGATCACGGTGGCCGGGAACACGCTGGGGGCGTACGTGCTCGTCGTCGCCGTGGCCTTCGGCGTGGGGTCCGTGGTGGAGCGGTCCGTGCTGGTGTTCACCGTGCTCAAGCTCGCGGGGGCCGCGTACCTCGTCTACCTGGGGGTCAAGGCCTTCCGGCAGCGGCACGCGCTGCGTGCGGAGTTCGGGGCGGGCGGCGCAGCCGAGTACGGGAACTGGCGGTCGCTGTGGGAAGGGTTCGCCGTCGGGGTGGCCAATCCGAAGACCATCGTGTTCTTCGCCGCCGTCCTGCCGCAGTTCGTGGACCGCGATCAGGGGCACGTCACCGCCCAGATGCTGCTGCTCGGGCTCGTGTTCAACATCATCGCCGTGGTCTGCGACAGCGCCTGGGGCATGGTCGCCGCGACCGCCCGCAGCTGGTTCTCGCGGTCGCCCCAGCGGCTCTCCGCCGTCGGCGGGGCCGGCGGGCTCGCGATGATCGGCCTGGGTGTGACCGTCGCCGCAACCGGGCGCAAGGACTGATCCGAAGCGCGACTCGAAGACTTCCCCAGGGGGAACCATGCGCGTCCGCTTACCGCTCGTCCCGGCCATCGCCATCGGCGCCGTCCTGCTCACCGGGTGTGCGGGGGAGCTCGAGGCCGCAGAGCGGGCGGCCGCCGGCTGGGCGCAGATCGGCGAGGGGATCCAGGGGCTCAAGGCGACCGACGACCGGCTCCGCGGATTCGGCTGCCTGCCGACCGAAGACCCCTGGAAGTAGCGGAGTTACGGCACGGCCGGATGATCTACTGAGCCGACCGGTCAAGGACTCAGCACGGGGGCGCAGGCATGGGCACAGGCATGGGCATGGGCATGGGCATAGGCATGGGCGCGGACGCGGCCGCAGACACGAACGCGGATGCGGATGCGAACAGCCAGCACCACCTGGCCCTCCGCTTCGAAGAGCACCGCTCCCATCTCCGCGCCGTCGCCTACCGGATGCTCGGGTCGATCGGTGAGGCAGAGGACGCGGTCCAGGAGGCCTGGCTGCGGTTGAGTCGCACGAGCCGTAGCGATGTCGGTGACGTGGAGAACCTCGGCGGCTGGCTGACGACGGTCGTGGCGCGGCTGTGCCTGAACGGGCTGCGTGCCCGCCGGGCCCGCCGGGAGGACTCCCTCGACGACCGGCTGGACCCGGACGGCCCTGCTCCCCGGATGCCCGACCCGGTCCTCGTCCGGGAGGGCGGGGTGGTCGACCCCGAGCACGAGGTACTGCTGGCCGATTCCGTCGGGCCGGCGCTGCTCGTGGTGCTCGAATCGCTCGCTCCGGCGGAGCGGCTGGCGTTCGTCCTGCACGACATGTTCTCCGTGCCCTTCGACGAGATCGCCCTGATGCTCGACAGGACGCCGACGGCCACCCGGCAGCTCGCCAGCCGTGCGCGGCGCCGCGTGCAGGGGCGGGCGCCCGCGCCGGATCCGGACCTGGCACGGCAGCGCGAGGCCGTCAGCGCGTTCTTCGCGGCCACCCGCGACGGGGACTTCGACGCGCTCCTCGCCCTGCTCCACCCCGACGTCGTCCTGCGTTCCGATGGCGGCACGGCGCGCGCCGGCCAGTCGGTGGTGCTGAACGGAGCCCGGACCGTGGCGTCGCAGGCGGCCCTCTACAGGGCGCTCGCCCCGTTCGTCCGACCCGTGCTCGTCAACGGGGCAGCGGGCGTGCTGTGCGTGGTCGAGGGCCGGCTGATGTCGGTGATGGCCTTCACGGTGACCGGCGGCCGGATCGCCGCCATCGACGTACTCACCGATCCCGACCGGCTGGACCTCATCGACCTCGGCCCCCTCACCTGACGGGCCCGTACCCTCTCCTCCATGATCGACTCACGCGCGCACGTCCGGATCGCCCGGCCCTCCCTCGATCTGGCCGCCGCCGAGCGGTTCTACGTGGGAGGGCTGGGGCTCGACGTGCAGTGGCGCTCCACCGAGCGGGTCTCCGGGGAGCACGACCTGCTGATGGTCGGGCCCCTCGGGGGCGGTTGGCACTTCGAGCTGACCCACGACCCCGAGAACCCGGTGACGCCCTCCCCCACGGCCGAAGACCTCTTCGTCGTCTACCTGGGGCAGGAGCCCGACGAGGCCCTCGTGGCCCGGCTCGTCGAGCACGGCGGGGCCCGTACGCCCGCCCACAACCCGTACTGGGACACCTACGGGGTCACCGTCACCGACCCTGACGGCTACCAGCTCGTCCTGTCCTCCCGCACCTGGGGCTGAGCGACGGCCGCCGACCGCCGGGCGTCCACCTGTTCAAGTCGCTGATCCGGCCCGATCGACAAGACACCCCCTAGCGCCAGAACTGCGCCAGCGCCGCGTCCTTGAACGGGGCGGGGCTCACGCTCAGTTCGCCGGCGAAGGGGCGGTCGAGGGCCAGCACCAGCAGCAGGCTGAAGCCGATCAGCCCCGCCACCGCCGAGACGAACAGCAGCTGCATCTTCAGGCTCCGCAGCCCGAAGAGGAAGGTGAGCGGGAGGATCACGAACGCACCGCCGTACACGAGCACTTGGAGCAGCGGCGGCAGTGAGGTCTCGGCCATCGTCACGCGCGCCCGGCGCTGCGCGGCCACGTCGTTGAGGCGGCTGACGGCCTCCCCGTAGAAGGTCTCGCTCCGGGGGCCGGAGGGCTCGTAGGCCTGGAGTGCCGTGTACAGGGCGTGCGTCTGGTCGGCGGTGGCCGCGTAGCTGGGGCGGCCCTCGCGCATGAGGGGCCACTGGATCTCGACGACGGCGTGGACGTAGTCCCCCACCGCCCGGTCCACGCGGGCGCGTTCGGCCGGCGGGAAGGCCTCCGCGCTGCGGACGACCAGGGCCAGGTCGGTGGCCTCGGTCGCGACGATGGTCTGGGTGTTCTCCAGTTGCGTCCACAGGGTGACGACGACGAAGGCGAGGATGATGCCGTAGATCGCGCCGAACATTCCGAGGGCCACCCCGACCATCTCGTTGTGGTCGCCGTCCGCGAGGTGCGGGAAGCGGCGGCGCGCGGCCAGGCTGCCGCCGATGGCGAGGGCGACGAAGCCGCCGACGAGGAGGACGCCGAGGAGGAATGTGCTGAGGTGATTGAGCAACCAGAGGATCATGCCCTGCCCAACGACGACCCCGTCGGGAGGGTCCGCCCAGAAATCAGCGCGAGCGACCCTCGCCCGGCAGGCCGGCCACACCCGCCTCCTGGGCGGTGAGGGACTTGGCGGTGATCTCGCGCAGCGGGACCTTGAGCTCCGAGAAGCGGCGGGGGCCGTCCTGGAGGCAGCGCAGGATCAGGGTGGCCCATTTGTCGCCGATCCGGAACGGCACCAGGAGTGGCGGGAGTTCTACGTCGGCCACGGCGCCGGCACCGAGGCCCTGCGGGCGGCCGCGCCGGCGGGCCTGGACTGGGCGGTGCTGAGCCCGTCCGGCGACTTCGCCCCGGAGGGGAAGCCCGGGGATGCGCCCGATGGTGCGTCGCCCGGCGGCGGCTACGCCTTCGCCCCCGCCGATGCCGGGGCACGGATCCCGCACGCGGACTTCGCCCGGGCCGTCCTGGACGAGGTGCTGGCCCCGACCGTGCACGGCGCCCACGCGGGGGCGCCGCTCCGGGGTGCTGCGGCGCACGGCGCCGGCCCGGGGGCACCTCCCAGCGGTAGCTGGGGGAGTCCCGTACGGGGGCTCGTACGTCCTCACGGCGTCCAACGCGGGGGCCGGGCAGCATCCGGCCTGGTACCTGAACCTGAGCGCCGACCCGGCCGTCACGCTCCAGGTCGGCGCGGAGAGCTTCCCGGCGCTCGCCCGCCCCGCGACCCCGGCGGAGACGGAGCGGCTGTGGCCGGTGGTGGTGGCCGCGATGCCCTCGTACGCGGCCTACCGGGGCGCGGCCGCGCGGACGTCCGGCCGCGAGGTCCCGCTGGTCCTGGTCACCCGCGCGGTCCCCCGTACCGTCGGCCGAACCGTCGGCTGAACCTCAGGCTGAACCTCAGGCGCGCACCTTCGGCGCCTTCGGCAGCCCGGACGTCAGCGCGGTCCCGGCTCCGCCGAGGGAGGAGTCGGTCGCCTTCGACGCGGAACCGGCGGCCGAAGCCGTGATCTCCACCGCCGTCTTCGCGTCCTTGACGGCGCCTCCGGGGTGGTCGACGATCTCGCCGACGCGCTGGGTGACCGGGGGCCCCTGGATGGCGGGCTCGTCGGCGGCGTGCGCGACGGCGGGGCTGAGGGCGAGGGCCGCTCCTCCGGACAGGACGAGGGCGGCGAGGCTGCGCTTGATGGCGTTCATACGCGGCCCAACGACCCCGCCGCACCCCGAGTCACCGCTCCCGCCCACTTTGGAGTGCGGTACACCCTCGGCTGACAACGCCCGCGGGGCCAGGGGGGGGGGGGGGGGCAGGGGAGGGTGTGGACAGGGGGGGGGGCCCAGGCAGGGACCAAGG
>NZ_JBHWMB010000040.1:16801-74394 GCF_042730015.1 Streptomyces sp. NPDC059957
CTACTCCCCCCCCCCCCCCCCCTTGGGAGTGCGGTCCCCCCCCGCCCACCACCCCCCCCCCCCCCGCATGGGAGGCTCGCCCGGGCCCCGCGGGCGTGCATGACACAGCGGGGGTGCGGGGGCGCGGGGCCCCCGGGGTCAGTCCTGGACCACCAGGGACGGGGTGGACTTCGTCAGGACCTCGCCGCGGAAGAAGGCGGGGCTGCGGCGTTCGGTGACGAACATGACCACCAGGCCGAGGGCCAGCAGGCCGACGCCGATGATGAAGACGCTGCCGACGCCGAGGACCGTGGAGCCGGAGCCGTACGACGGATTCCACATGTCGATCAGGGTCTTGAAGAAGACGGCCGCCA
Source organism: Streptomyces sp. NPDC059957 (assembly GCF_042730015.1). NCBI lineage: Bacteria > Bacillati > Actinomycetota > Actinomycetes > Kitasatosporales > Streptomycetaceae > Streptomyces > Streptomyces sp. NPDC059957. The sequence goes on from NZ_JBHWMB010000040.1 coordinate 17,155, forward strand.
GGAGCAGGCCGCCCATGACCGGGAAGACGCCCTTGAAGAACAGGTCGCGGGTGGAGCGGCGCAGTTCGCCGCGGAAGTACCAGGCGCAGGCGAAGGCCGTCAGCGAGTAGTAGAAGCAGATCATCAGGCCGAGCGCGAAGATCGTGTCGGTGAGGACGTTCTCGCTGATCAGGGTCATCACGGTGTAGAAGACGCCGGTGGCGACACCCGCCATGATCGTGGCGCGGCCGGGGGTCTTGAACTTCGGGTGGACCTTGGCGTAGGAGGGCGGCAGCGCCTCGTACGTGGACATGGCCAGGACCGTGCGGGCCACCGGGATGAAGGTGGTCTGCAGGGAGGCCGTCGCGGAGGCCAGGACGGCGACGAAGAGCAGGACGCCGAGCACCCAGGGACCCATGACCGGGCCGGCGAGGGCGGCGAAGACGTTGTCGGAGGTCTCCGGGTTGCCGAGGCCGAGGCCTTCGGTGCCGGAGCCGACGGCCATCTGGGCGGCGATGCCGGTGGCCAGGTACGAGCCGACCAGGACGACCATCGCGATGAGCGAGGCGCGGCCGGGGGTCTTGGCGGAGCCGGTGGTCTCCTCGTTGGTGGCCAGGCAGGCGTCCCAGCCCCAGTACATGAAGATCGAGAGCGAGAGTCCGGCGGTGAAGGCCGCCATGGACTCGACCGCGAAGGGGTTCATCCACTGCCAGGAGAATTCCAGGCCGGTGTCGAAGGTCCCCGCGGAGGCCTTCTGGAAGGCCATCGCCACGAAGATGGCGAGGACGGCGAGCTGGAGACCGACCAGCGCGTACTGCACGCCCTTGGTGGCGGTCATGCCGCGGTAGCTGATGGCGGTCGCGACGGCGATCAGGGTGAGGCAGGTGGCGATGTGGACGAGCTTGTTGTCGTCCAGGGCGGCGATCGACGCGTTGCCCGTGATCTCGCCGGCCAGCAGCCAGAAGTAGGAGGTGGCGACGCCGGCCAGGTTGGAGAGCACGATGATCGTGGCGATCACCAGGCCCCAGCCGCACATCCAGCCGATCCGCGGGCCGAAGGCCTTCACGGTCCAGGTGAAGGAGGTGCCGCAGTCCGGCATGGCCTTGTTGAGCTCGCGGTACGCGAAGGCGACCAGCAGCATCGGCAGGAAGCCGGCCAGGAAGATCGCCGGCATCTGCACGCCGACCTCTCCGGCGGTGGAGCCGAGGGTCGAGGTGAGGCAGTAGACGGGGGCGACGGTGGAGATGCCGATGACGGCGCTTCCCACGAGGCCGACGGATCCCTTGCCGAGGCCCTTGCCGCGCACATCACCATCGGAGCCACCCTGGGGGGTGGCTCCGCCTACCGTGTCTCCGGCCGGGGGCCGGGCGTCCAGCTGTGTCATAGGTCAGGACGTTAGACGCTGCGTTTTCCACATCTGGAGGACTCAAGTCCGGTCCACCGCACGTCCAAAGTCCTTGGAATCTCGAGGGCGAGAGTCTTCACGAGGATGTAATACAAGGTTCACAGGCCCGCCGATCATCGTTTCGGCAGGCCTGGACCTTTAATTTCGCTATGCGGAAACCGCAGCACTGTCCGTTTTGACCGGTTTCAAACTTTCCAGGTCAACTTTTGGTCACGCCCATACGATCGACTGCATCTCGCTGTAGGCGTGCAGTGCGTACGAGCCCACGTCCCGGCCGACCCCCGAGCGCTTGAAGCCGCCGAACGGCGCCTCCATGTTCCGCCCGATGGTGTTGACCCCGACCCCGCCCGCCCGCAGCCGCCGCGCCACGCGGAATGCGCGGGACGCGTCCGCGGACCACACGTAGCTGATCAGGCCGAAGTCGCTGTCGTTGGCCAGCGCCACCGCCTCGTCGTCGTCCCCGTCGAAGGGGACCACGACCACGACCGGCCCGAAGATCTCCTCCCGGACCACGCGCATGTCGTTCGTGCAGTCGACGAGGAGGGTCGGGGCCACGTAGAACCCCTTTCCCTCCGTACCGACCACCGGGCGCTCGCCGCCGAAGGCGATCCGGGCGCCCTCCTTCCTGCCCAGCTCCACGTACGACTCCACGCGGTCCCGGTGCGCCGCCGAGATGACCGGGCCCACCACGGTGCCGCGCACCGACGGGTCGCCGACCTTCATGAAGGCCAGATAGCCCTGCAGCTTCTCCACCAGCTGCTCGTACACCGACCGGTGGACGATCACCCGGGTCGGAGCCGTGCAGATCTGCCCGGAGTAGAAGGAGAAGGTGGTGCCGATCCCCATCACCGCCGCGTCCAGATCGGCGTCCGCGAGGACGATCGCCGCGCCCTTGCCGCCCAGCTCCATCAGCTGCCGCTTCATCGTGCGGCCGCAGACCTCGGCGATGCGCTGCCCGACGCCCGTGGAACCGGTGAAGGACACCATGTCCACGTCCGGGGAGTCCACGGCCGCCTCGCCGACCTCCACCGAGGTGCCGGAGACCACGTTCACCACGCCCGCCGGAACCCCGGCCTCGTGCAGGGCCTCGGCCATCCGGAACACCGACAGGGGATCCTGCGGGGCCGGCTTGACCACCACCGTGTTGCCCATGGCCAGCGCCGGGGCCACCTTGCCCGCCGGGTTGGCCCACGGGTTGTTGTACGAGGTGATGCAGGTGACCACCCCGACCGGCTGGCGCACCTCCAGCGCACCGAGGATGCTGGCCGCGCCCATCGGGCCGGCCTCGGTGACCTGCGGCGGCAGCCCGCGCTCGACCGGCTCCAGCGCGCCCTTCGCGTACCGGCGGAAGCGGGCCACGCCCACCCCGACCTGCATGCCGCGCGCGATCCCGGTGGGGGCGCCCGTCTCGGCCTGGGCGAGCGCCGCCCAGGGCTCGTACTCGCGCTGGATGATGTCCGCGGCCCGGTCCAGGATCGCGGCCCGCTCCTCCGGCCTCGTCCGGGACCAGCCCTCGAAGGCCGCGGCCGCGGCGCGCGCCGCGTCCTCGACCTGGCCGCGCGAGGCCTCGGGGGCCAGCCCGACGACGGATTCGTCGGCCGGGTTGACCACCTCGTAGTACCCGCCGGCCGGCTCGACCCACTCGCCGCCGATGTAGAGCTTCTGCGGGGTGTCCTTCTGCGGGGTGTCCTTCTGCGGGTTGTCCTTCTGCGGGTTGTCCTTCTGCGGCCTGTCCGTAGCGCTGCTCACCTGGTGCTCACCGTCCTCGTGTCCCGGCCCGAACGGAGCACGATCCCCGGGATCGCCCCCGTCACCTCGTCGTCGCGGATGGTCTCCACGCCGTTGACGCGTACGGACACCATGCCGATCGCCCGCGCGTCCAGCCGCGGGCTGTCCCCGGGCAGGTCGTGCACGAGCGTCGCGGGTCCCGCCTCGATCCGCTCCGGGTCGAAGAGCACCAGGTCCGCGTGGAAGCCCTCGGTGATCCGGCCGCGCTCGCGCAGCCCGAACAGCCGGGCCGGGTCGTCGGTGAGCATCCGTACCGCCTGCTCCAGCGGCACCAGCTTGCGGCCGCGCAGGCAGTCCCCGAGGAACCGGGTCGTGTACGGGGCTCCGCACATGCGGTCCAGGTGGGCTCCGGCGTCGGAGCCGCCGAGCATGACGTCCTCGTGCTGCCAGGTCTCGGCGCGCAGCGCCCAGCTCGCCGGGTCGTTGTCGGTCGGCATGGGCCAGAGCACCGTACGCAGGTCGTCGTTGGCGCAGATCTCCACCAGGCACTGGAAGGCGTCCTGGCCGCGCTCGGCCGCGATGTCGTTGACGACGCGGCCCGACAGCCCCTCGTTGGCCTCGCTGTAGGTGTCGCCGATGACGTAGCGCCCGAAGTTGGCCAGGCGCCGGAAGACCCCGGCCTCCTTGCTGGCCGCGCGGACCAGCATCTCGGCGCGCACGTCGGCGTCGCGGAGCTTCGCGATGCGCTCGGGGACGGGCAGGCCCAGGATCTCGCCCCAGCCGGGGATGAGGTTGAGGGCGCAGAAGGTGCCCAGCGACATGTTCATGGGGGTCAGGATCGGCATCGTCAGCGCGACGATGCGGCCACCGGCCTTGCGGGCACGCTCGCTGGGGATCAGCTGGCGCGGCACGCGCTCGGGGACGGAGGCGTCGATGGTGAGCACGTTCCAGTTCAGGGGCCGTCCGGCGGCGGCGCTCATCTCGACGAAGAGGTCGATCTCCTCGTCGGCGAACTGGTCGAGGCAGCCCGCGACGATCGCTTCGAGCTGGGTGCCCTCGTGCTCGGAGACCGCGCGGGAGAGCGCGAGGAGCTCCTCGGGCTTGGCGTGCCGGGAGGCGACGGGGGCGCCGGAGCCGTCGGAGTGGGTGGATGACTGGGTGGTCGACAGGCCCCAGGCGCCGGCGTTCATGGCGTCGTGGAACAGGTCGAGCATCGCCTGCATCTGCTCTTCGGTGGGCTGGCCGCCGACGGCGTCCTCACCCATGACGTGCCGGCGCAGCGCGCAGTGGCCGACCATGAAGCCGGCGTTGACGGCGATGCGGCCGTCGAGCGCGTCGAGGTACTCGCCGAAGGTGGACCAGGTCCAGTCGACGCCCTCCTCGAGGGCCTTGAGCGCCATGCCCTCGACCTTGCTCATCATGCGGCGGGTGTAGTCGGCGTCCTCGGGGCGGGCGGGGTTGAGGGGGGCCAGGGTGAATCCGCAGTTGCCGCCCGCGACGGTGGTCACTCCGTGGTTCATGGAGGGGGTCGCGTACGGGTCCCAGAAGAGCTGGGCGTCGTAGTGCGTGTGGGGGTCGATGAACCCGGGGGTCAGGACGAGGCCGGTCGCGTCCTCGCTGCTCGCCGCTGGTTCGGTGACGGTTCCCGGCGGGGCTATGACGGCGATGCGGCCGTTGCGTATCCCTACGTCGGCCACGCGGGCCGGGGCGCCGGTCCCGTCCACGACGGTGGCGCCTTTGATCAGGTGGTCGAGCATGACGTCCTCTCTGCCGGTATTCGCGTTCCGCGCCGTCTCCTGGGGCTCCGCCCCAGACCCCGCTCCTCAAACGCCGGAGGGGCTGGATCTTCCAGACCGCCGGCGGTCATATGCGGGCTGACGTCGGCCGAAATCCAGGCCCGCCGGCGTTTGAGGCGCCGCCGGAGGCACATGGGGCCGCGCCCACGAGCGAGGTGCAGGAGGAGGCCGACCTCAGCCAAATCCAGCCCCTCCGGCGCTTGAGGAGCGGGGGTCCGGGGGCTGGTCCCCGGGAGCGGCGCCGCGCCCGCACGTCAGGACCCCGGCCGGAGCCTGCCGGGCCGGCCGCAGCCACGGCACAACTCCGGCCGGGGCCGGTGCGGGGCGGCGGTCCGGGAAGACGCCGCCCCCGTTCCCCCGCCGGGTCAGACGGCCTGGCGGAAGCGCGTGGTGCGGTGCACCGGGTCGGTGTCGATGTGCGGGATGACGTGCTCGCCGATGAGCTTGATGGTGGTCATCGTGTCCTCGGGCGAGACGCCGGTCGGCAGACCGAAGGAGAGCTGGTCGGCGCCGGCCTCCTCCCAGCGCTTGCACTGCGCGCGGACCTCGGACGGGTCGCCGCAGATGAGCAGCTCCTCGGCGATCAGCAGCTCGATGATCTCCGCGTTGTACTCGGGGAGGATCTCGGGCCACTCGGGGATCATCTCGGGGCGCGGGAAGGTGTCGTGGTAGCGGAAGACCAGCGACTGGAAGCGGTTCATGTTGGCGTTGACGGCGATCTCGACGGCCTTGTCGTGGGTCTCGGCGCAGATCGCGGTCGAGGTGACCATGACGTTGTCGTTGACGAAGGCGCCGATGGCCTTCGCCTCCTGGATCGCGGTCTTGTACTGGTCCAGCACCCAGGCCATGTCGGAGACCTTCTGGACGCTGAAGCCGAGGACTCCGAGGCCCTTCTTGGCCGCCATGGCGTACGAGGCCGGGGAGCCGGCGGCGTACCACATGGCCGGGTGGCCCTTGCCGTACGGCTTGGGGAAGATCTTGCGCGGCGGGAGCGACCAGTGCTTGCCCTGGAACCCCTCGTACTCCTCCTGGAGGAACATCTTGGGGAACTCGGCGATGGTCTCCTCCCAGATCTCCTTGGTCCCGTCCATGCTCTCGATGCCGGGGAGGAAGCCGAGGATCTCGTGGCTGCCGGCGCCGCGGCCGGTGCCGAACTCGAAGCGCCCCTTGGAGAGGTGGTCGAGCATGGTGACCTTCTCGGCCACCTTGACCGGGTGGTTGACCGGGGCGAGCGGGTTGAAGATGCCGGAGCCGAGGTGGATGCGCTCGGTGGCGTGAGCGAGGTACCCGAGGAACACCTCGTTCGCCGACAGGTGCGAGTACTCCTCCAGGAAGTGGTGCTCGGAGGCCCAGGCGTACTTGAACCCGGACTTGTCCGCCTGGATGACGTACTCGGTCTCCTCGATCAGCGCCTTGTGCTCTGCCTCGGGGTCGACCTTGGACCGTGCCTCAGGCACGTATCCCTGCACAAAGAGCCCGAATTCCAAGGGGATTCACCGTCCTTCTGTTTCTGACGTTGCGTCAGATTCGATGTCACGACTGTTCCATCGCGAGGGCGGGAGCGTCAATACCTGACGCTCCATCAGATCCTGTCGCCAGGAGCTAGGCGATGCTGACGCCCGCCATCCAGCCGCCGTCGATCACGAACGGCTGGCCGGTGATGTACGAGGAGTCCTCGCTGGTCAGGAACAGCGCCAGCTTGGCTATCTCCTCCGGCTGCCCCACCCGGCCCATCGGCACCACGCGCTTGTAGAGCTCCGCCATGGCGTCCTTGGCCTCCTGCGGCAGGTCCGCCGGGTTCACGTGCCCGGGGGTGGCCATGGGGGTGTCCACGGCCCCCGGGCACATCGCGTTGACCCGGATGTTCTTCGCGGCCAGCTCCAGCGCGGCCACCCGGGTCAGACCGAGGATCGCCGCCTTGGTCGCCGCGTACGTGCCCACGTACGCCATGCCCGTCAGGCCGGTGTACGAGGAGGTGTTGACGATCGTGCCGCCTCCGGCCGCCTCGATCTCCGGGGCCACCGACTTGATGCCGAGGAAGGCTCCGACCTGGTTGACCTGCACCACCTGCTGGAACTCCTCCAGCGGGGTCGCGGTCAGCTCGTTGAAGCGCAGGATGCCCGCGTTGTTGACCAGGCCGTTGACCTCGCCGAAGGCCTCCTTGGCCGCCGCGATGGCGGCCGCCCAGTCCTCCTCCCGGCTCACGTCCATCCGTACGTACCGGGCGCGGTCCTCGCCGATCTCCTTGGCGACCGCCGCGCCCTGCTCGTCCAGTACGTCGCCCAGGAGCACCTTGGCTCCCTCGGAGGCGAAGAGCCGGGCCTCCTGCTCGCCCTGGCCGCGCGCGGCACCCGTGATGATGACGACGCGTCCGTCCAGCTTGCCTGCCTTGCCCATGCGTTCACCCCTAGTCGCTAGTCGCTAGTCGTTGAGGAGGGGGCCCACTTCGGACCCGAAAGCCGTGATCTGATCGATGAGTTCGGCCCGGTCGCGATTGCGGAAGCGGACCTGGATCTGGTCGATGCCGATCGCCTTGTACGCGCGCAGCGACTCGGCGAGCGCCTCCGCCTTGCCGGTGAGGGTCCGCCGGCCGGTGTCCCAGCCGGGCTCGCCGACGTACAGCGGCGCGGTGATCGCGCCGAACTCCACGGGTCCGGTGACCCCGGCCTCGGCGCGGAGCTCCTTGATCCGGGCGATCTGCGCCGGGAGCTTGTCGAGCGGGTCGCCCTGCGGGAGCCAGCCGTCGCCGCGCACGGCGGCCCGGCGGACGGCGGCGGGCGAGGAGCCGCCCACCCAGACGGGGATCCGCGACTGGACGGGGCGGGGCAGCTGCCCGAGGTCCTTGAAGGAGAACAGCTCGCCCTCGAACTCCGGGTACTCCTCGGGGCCGAGGGCGGCGCGCAGCGCGTCGAGGGTCTCGTCGAGGACGGCCCCGCGGCGCGCGAAGTCCACGCCGAGCACCTCGAACTCCTCCTTCACGTGCCCGGCGCCGACGCCGAGGATCAGCCGGCCGCCGGAGAGGTGGTCGACGGTGGCGTACTGCTTGGCGCTGAGCAGCGGGTGGCGCAGGCCGAGGATCGCGACGTGGCTCAGCAGCCGCACGTTCTCGGTGATCCCGGCCAGGAAGGAGAGGGTGGCCACGGGGTCGTACCAGATGGTGCTCATGGGGCCGGCCATGTGCCGCGGGATGGCCACGTGGTCGCAGGTGGCGACGTAGCCGAAGCCGGCCCGGTCGGCGGCCCTGGCCACCGCGGCGAGGTCGGCCGCGCCGGCCGTGGCCTCCCAGGGCTCGGCGTAGATGGTGCTCTGCGACTGGATCGGGAGCTGCATCCCGTAGACCAGCCGACCTTCCGGAAACACGCGCGCCATGAGCCGTACCCGCCTCGTCCTCGACTGCCGATTCGTCATACCGGTGCGGGGGCCATCGTCGTAGCTGACGGTCCGTCAGGCAAGGGGTTGACGCGAAGACGACGACCCGGCGGCGTCCGATGACCGCCGGAGCCGAGTGGGCGATCGTGCGCGCCGGGCCGGCCGCGGACCGGGCCCCGACACGCACGAGACCCCGCGCCCGGAGGCGCGGGGTCTCGATGGTCGGGGGACGCGGCCCCCCGGGTGGGTGGCCGGTGCCGCGGGCTCAGAACACGAGGTGCGCGTCCGAGGTCTGGATGACGGCCACCGGGCGGCCGAGGTGGCCGTCCGATGCACCTGTCCCGGGGTACATGCGTACGGAGTTGTCCTGGTGCGCGTGCGCCAGGATGTCGGGGTGACCGTCGCCGTTGTAGTCGCCGACCCCTGTCAGCTCCTTGAAGCCGTTCCAGCCCCCGGTGCCGATCAGGCGCCGGTCGCCGAAGCCGCCGCGGCCGTTGCCCGGATAGAGCCACAGCCGGCCGGTCGTGTCCCGCGCCACGAGGTCGGAGCGGTGATCGGAGTTCATGTCACCGGCACCGACCAGCTCGTTCATCACGCCCCAGCCGCCACCGAGGTTCTTGCGCGTCCCGAACGAACCCTTCCCGTTGCCCGGGTACGCCCACAGCACACCGGCCGCGTCGACCGCGAGCAGATCCCGCCTGCCGTCACCGTTCAGGTCTCCGGCCGCAGCCATGTCACGCATTGCGTTCCACGTGCCGGGGAGCTGGACACGCGTACCGAGGCGCTTGCTGGTGCCGAAGCCGGTGCCGGGGTAGAACCACAGGACGCCGCTCTTGTCCCGGGCGAACACGTCCTCGCTTCCGTCTCCGTTGTAGTCGCCGTGGCGCAGCATCTGGCTCATCCCAGTCCAGCCGGTGCGAATGCGTTCGAACGGTTCGGTCGCGTTCCACTCATGTGCGGGGGCCCAGTACCAGACCTCGCTGTAGCGGTTGCGGGCGAGCAGGTCGGCACGGTCGTCACCGTTGAGGTCGCCGAAGGCCTTCTCGGCGGCCGTGGAGTAGGGACGCAGCCGCGGCGACTGGTCGTGCCATGTCGAGGGGTAGTAGGCCAGACCGCAATCGTCCTGCTGCCCGTGAAAGAGCTCGATCGAGCTGATGTTGTTGTCCAGATCCGGGCGGTCGCGCTCGGCCAAGGACACCTCTTCGTCGGGGTACGACCTGCCGTAGTCTTCGTAGTCCGGCCCGGCGCTCAAGCACACCGTGTACGTGCTGTAGTTGGCGATCGAGCTGATGCGGTCGTCCCAGTCGCCGAGGCTGGGCAGGCTCTTCGTGAGGACCATCATCGAGCCCGTGCCGGCCGACCCGCTGAACACGCAGACCTGCCCCTGGGCGCAGCGGTCGTACCCGCTCGCCGCCTCGGCGGACGAGGCGGCGGCGAGCAGGCCGGCGGTGGTGGCGAGCACCGTGGCGGCGACGAGCGCACCGCGGACGGCCCGCGGAACGGAAAGGCTCACAGAATCCCCCGGATCCGTACGAAACATCCGCGTTCGCACAGGTCCCACCGGAGGCGGCCCCCCTCCGGAACGCGGAAACGAGTGCCTGGAGCATAGACCCGGCCCTTTGCACCGGGACCGGCGGGCCTCGCAAAAGGCTGTGCAGGTGCAAGGCCGACCGCTAGGGTGCCGCGCGTGGAACTGTTTCTGACACTGGTCAGCGGGATGGCGTGGACCCTCGTGTACGCCGAGGCGATCCGGGTGGGGCTGCGGGACCGGACGTACGCGATGCCGGTCGCCGCGCTCGCGCTGAACTTCGCGTGGGAGTCCACCTACGCCGTCAACGACATCCGTACCGGCCTCTCGGCCCAGGGCGTCGTCAACGTGGTGTGGGCCCTCGCCGACATCGTCATCGTGTACACGTACCTGCGCTACGGGCGGGCCGAGCTGCCCGGCTTCGTGACCCGGCCGCTGTTCGCCGTCTGGACGGTGCTCCTCTTCGCGAGCGCCTTCGCCGTGCAGTGGCTCTTCCTCGCCCACTTCGGCGCGCACGACGCGAGCCGGTACTCGGCGTTCCTGCAGAACCTGCTGATGTCCGGGCTGTTCATCGCCCTCTACGCGAGCCGGCGCGGCCCGCTCGGACAGTCCCTGGTCATCGCGGTCGCCAAATGGATCGGCACGCTCGCGCCGACCTTCCTCTTCGGCGTCATCGAGGACGCCCCGTTCATCCTCGGCCTGGGGCTGATGTGCGCGGTCTTCGACCTCGCCTACATCGCGCTGCTGGCCCGGAACCCGGCGGGCGGGCGGTCCGGCGTGGCGGCGGACCTCAGAAGCCCTGCGGCCCCATCACGATGACCGGCTTCGCCGCCGGGTCGAGGGTCTGCAGGACCTGCTTCATCGCGGCCTTCGGGATGCCCACGCAGCCCTGGGAGGGGCCGTCGTGGTCCACGTGGAGCCAGATGTTGCCGCCCTTGTCCTCGCCGTCCGGCTTCGTCGGGTCGAGGGGACTCACCCCCGTCTTGCGGTTGAAGTCGATGGCGACGACGTAGTCGAAGGAGCCCAGCAGCGACTCCCCGTTGACCCCGCGGCCCGTCGCCACGAAGGAGGCGTCCTGGTCGTACGGGAACTTCGTGCCCGGCGGCTTCGTCAGCAGCCCGCCCGCGTCGGTCAGCGCGAACACGCCCTCGGGGGAGGTGAGGTCCCCGTACGTACGCTCCGTGGACCAGCCCTTGGCTCCGTTGCGCGCGGGCCAGCTGTGGCTCTTCAGCCAGTCGGCGCCGGTCTCCGGGCGGGTGTAGAGGGCCGCGGTGGACTCCGAGGAGTCCTTGGCCTTGCCGGTGACCAGGATCAGTTGGCGGGCGTCCGCGGGGATCTTCGCCCGGGTCTGCTCGCTGACCTCGGGCAGGCCCTGGAAGGGGTCGCGCTCGGCGGCCCGCGCGGCCCGCTCCTCGGCCGGAGGCCGGGCGTCGGAGGCGGCCAGGGCCGCGGCGTTGGCCGGCGGGTCCTGCGCGAGGTACGCCCAGCCCACGCCGAAGCCGAGCAGTCCGAGCGCGGCCGCGAAGGCGAGCGGGCGCGAGCCGAGGGCAGCCCGGGAACCGCGCGGGGCACCGCCGGCGCGCCGCGCACCACCGGCGCGGAAGCGCCGGGTCGGGCGGGACGCCCCGGGTGTGCGGGACGGACGGGACGCGCGGGAGCCGGCTCGGGCGTGCTTGCTCATTGACCCGACCGTACACAGCCGATCTTCATTTTTGTTGACCGGTCAAGCTCCCGGCGTTTCCTCGGCGGGTCGCGCCGCCGGTGGCGCCGGCGACTCGGCCGGGAACCAGACCCGGACCGTCAGCCCGCCACCCGGCGCCGGATTGGCCCGAGCCGTCAGTTCCGCGCCGTGCGCCCGCGCGATCGACGCGACGATCGAGAGCCCCAACCCGGCGCCCTCGCCCGCCGTGTGCTGCCGCTCCGCCCGCCGCCGGAACGGCTCCAGCAGTCGCGGCACGTCCGCCGGCTCTATCACCGGACCGGTGTTGGAGACCGTCAGCACCCCCTCCCGGGAGGTCGCCACCTCCAGGCGGCCGCCCGCGCGGTTGTGACGTACGGCATTGGCCAGCAGGTTCCGTACGAGGTGGCCCAGCAGGGTCCGGTCGCCCGCGACGGTCAGCGGCCCGAGATCCCGTACGACCAGCAGGTCCTGAGGGGCCGTCCCCTCGATGCCCGCCAGCTCCGCCTCCGCGAGCCGCGCCAGGTCCACCGGCTCCGTCGCCTCCAGACCCTCCTCCGAGACGGCGAGCAGGAGCAGCGACTCGACGAGGTGCCGGCTGGAGTCCGCGACCTCGATGAGCTTGGAGCGGATCCGGGCCACCTTCTCCGGCGGCGGCTCCCCCGCCAGCCCGATCTCGGCGGCCGCCCGCTGCACGGCGAGCGGGGTGCGCAGCTCGTGGGCGGCGTTCGCGGCGAACCGGCGCTGCGCCCCGACCAGGTCCTCCATCCGGTCGAGCATCCCGTCGAAGGTGTCCGCCAGCCGTTTGAGTTCGCCGGGCGGGGCCTGGAGGCCGATCCGCTCGTGGAGGTTGGCGCCGGACAGCCGCCGGGCCGTCTCGGTGATCACGCCGACGGGGCGCAGGACGCGGCCGGCCATCCACCAGGCCAGCCAGATCGACAGGACGGCGAAGACGGCCAGGGCCAGGAGGGAGACGACCAGGAGCTCGTGGAGGGTGGCCTGCTCGACGGCCGTGGTCAGGTTGCGGGTGGCCCGCCACTGTTCGAGCTGTTCGGGGCCGGGGGTGGCGCCGGAGTCGAGCTTCTCGGCGGGGACCGGCAGGCGCTGGCCCGGGATCGAGGCCGGCGGGGTGCCCTTGATGGCCGGGACGATGGTCGTGGTGGTGGTGACGGCGCCGCTGATGCGGCTGTAGAGGCCGTTGCGGAGCAGGATGTTGATCAGTGCGATGAGGCCGCCGCCCGCGAGGAGCAGCAGGGAGCCGTAGAGGACGGTGAGACGGGCGCGCTCGGAGTGGAGCACTGCTCTCATCGTGGATCACCGATCCGGTATCCGGCGCCCGGGACCGTCTCGATCAGCGGCGGCTCCCCCAGCTTGGCGCGCAGCTTGCTCAGGGTCACACGTACCGCGTTGGTGCTGTACGAGGTGTCCTCCTCCCACACCTGCTCGATCAGGTCGTCGCTGCTCAGGACCGCGCCCTCGGCGCGCAGCAGCGACTCCAGCACGGCGAACTCCTTGCGGGAGAGCGCCAGCCTGCGCCCCTCGCGGGTAGCGGTGCGCCGCGCGACGTCCACGGCCACCCCCGCCCGCTCCAGCACCGGCGGCAGGGCCGGCTGGGCGCGCCGGCCGAGCGCCAGGACGCGGGCGAGCAGCTCGTCGTAGGCGAAGGGCTTCGTGAGGTAGTCGTCGGCGCCGAGGCCGAGGCCCTCCACCCGGTCGCGTACGGTGCCGGAGGCCGTCAGCATCAGGACGCGGGTCAGCAGCCGCTCGCGCACCACCTGGCGGCAGACCTCGTCGCCGTGCAGGCCGGGCAGGTCGCGGTCGAGGATCAGGACGTCGTACGCGCCCAGGCGCAGGCGGCTCAGGGCCTCCAGCCCGTCGCTCGCCTCGTCGACGGCCAGCGCGTCGCCGCGCAGCCCCTCGGCGATCATCTCCCGCAGGAACTCCTCGTCCTCCACCACCAGAACTCGCATGGCGTCCTCTCTACCGGAGAGCGGCATTTCGCCGTTGTAAGCACGAGCCGTTAGAGAAGCGAAACCCGCTGTTCGCGCAGGCTCGGGCCCATGAAGCGATCCACGACCATGACCACGGCCGCGCTCCTCACCGGCCTCACCCTCTTCGTCACCGCGTGCACGGGCGGCGCCGGCGGCTCCGGCGGAAAGAAGGACGAGAAGAACGACTCCTCGAACTCGAGCGGCACGGGCGGCAGCGGTGGCGGCGCGGACGCCGACAACGCCCTCAAGATGCGCAAGTGCCTGCGCGACAACGGCGTCGACGCCCCCGACCCGAAGCCCGGCGAGGACCCGCGCGGTATGACGCTGGGCGCGGGCGCGGACCAGGAGGTCCTGAAGAAGGCCATGGAGAAGTGCGGGATGAAGGGCCCCGGCTCCGGTGGCGAGATCTCGCAGGCGGAGAAGGACAAGGCCCTGAAGCAGGCCAAGTGCATGCGGGACAACGGCTTCGACATGCCGGACCCGGAGTTCAACGGGAACGCGCGGAGCGGGATATCCCTGCCCGAGGGCGCCGACAAGGACGCCTTCATGGCCCAGCTGAACAAGTGCAGCGAGGACAAGTGAGCAAGGGCAGGAGGTGGCTCCTGGGCTCGCTGGCCGTCGTGCTCGCCGTCACGGGCGGCGGGTACGCGGTCGTCGCCCAGGCCGGGACGGACGGCGGCAGCGGCGGCAGCGGCGGCGGCGGCTCAAAGCAGGACCGCGCGAACGGGCTGCCGGGAGCCACGTCCCCGGTCACGCGCAGCGACCTGAGCGCCGGGTTCAAGGCCGACGGGACGCTCGGCTTCGCGAAGGAGCGCAAGCTCAACGCGGTGGGCGCGGACGCGGCGGGCGGAGCGGGCGGGACGGGCGGAGCCCCCGGCGCCGGCGGGGCGGGGGCGGGCTCCGGGTCCGGCTCCGGCTCCGGGTCCGCGACCCTGACCTGGGTGGCGCCCGCCGGCTCCTCCGTAGAGCGTGACGGCAAGCTCTACGAGGTCAACGGCAAGCCGGTGCGCCTGATGTACGGCGCCACGCCCATGTACCGGTCCCTGAAGTCCGGGGACAAGGGCGAGGACGTCAAACAGCTCAAGCAGAACCTGCAGGCCCTCGGCTTCGGCACCGGCCTGGACGCCACGGACGGCACCTTCACCGCCGGGACGGCGACCGCCGTCAAGCGCTGGCAGAAGTCCCACAAGGTGAAGGAGAGGGGCGAGGTCGGCAAGAGCGACATCGCCTTCGCCTCCGGGCCCCAGCGGATCCAGAAGAACGACATGGCGATCGGCGACGAGGCGGCCGCCGGCAAGCCCGTCATGACCCTGACCGGTACCGAGCGGATGGTCCGCCTGCAGCTCGACGTGACCAAGGCGGGCAAGGTCAAGACCGGCGACCCGGTGACCGTGAGCCTGCCCGGCGGGGGCACCGGCAAGGGCAAGATCAGCTCGATCGGCGCCACCGCCAACGGCGAGGACCCGTCCTCGGGCGGCGGGGGCGGTGGCGGAGGCGGTGACAAGAAGCCGAAGGTCGACGTCGAGATCGCCCTCGACAACCCCGCCGAGGCCACGGGCCCCGACCAGTCCCCGGTCTCGGTGGGCCTGACGGGCGAGGTCCGCAAGGGGGTGCTCTCCGTACCGGTCAACTCGCTCCTCGCCCTCGCCGAAGGCGGCTTCGGAGTCCAGGTCGTCGAGGACGGCAAGGTCCGCGAGGTCAAGGTCGAGCTCGGCATGTTCGGCCAGGGCCGGGTGGAGGTGAAGGGGGACGCCCTCAAGGAGGGCATGCTCGTAGGAGTTCCCGAGTCATGAACAAACACGCCCACGCGGTCGTCGAACTGACCGGAGTCACCAAGGAGTACCCCGGCGGGGTCGCGGCCCTGCGCGGAGTCGACCTCACCGTCCTGAACGGCGAGCTCCTCGCCATCGTAGGACCGTCGGGTTCCGGCAAATCCACGCTCCTGCACATCGTCGGAACCCTCGACCGGCCAACCGCCGGCCGCGTCGCCATCGCCGGGTACGACATCGCGAGCCTCTCCGACCGCTCCCTCTCGGCCCTGCGCTCCCGCCACGTCGGCTTCGTGTTCCAGTCCTTCCACCTCGTCCCCGGCATCAGCGCCCGCGCCAACGTCGCCGAGGGACTCCTCTACTCCGGCCTGTCCCGCGCCGAACGCGGACGGCGGGCGGAACGCGCCCTGGAGCGCGTCGGGCTCGGCGACCGCATGGACCACCGGCCGCACGAACTGTCCGGCGGACAGAAGCAGCGCGTGGCCATCGCCCGCGCGGTGGCGGGCGAACCGGACCTGCTGCTCGCCGACGAGCCGACGGGCGCCCTGGACACGGCGTCCGGCGAGTCGGTGATGGAACTGCTGCACGAGCTCAACCAGGACGGGGCCACCATCGCCGTGATCACCCACGACAACGAGATCGCGGCGAGCCTGCCCCGGCAGGTCCGCATCCGCGACGGCGAGATCGTGGCGGACGTGTGGAACGCGAACGCGAACCCGAGCACGAACACGAACACGACTGCGGGCGCTGACACGGGCGCCGACACGGACACGCTGGGGGTGGGCGCGTAATGGGTTCCGGTACCCGTACGAAGCCCCGGGCGGCCGAGAAGAAGGCGCGCGGTGCCGAGCGGAAGGCCCGCCGCGCCGAGCAGAAGGCCCGCAGGCTGTCTCCGCCGCGCCTCGGCCCCCGGGACGTGTTCCACGTGGGATCGGCGGGGCTGCGCTCGCGGCCCATGCGCGTGTTCCTGTCCGCGCTCGGGATCGCGATCGGCATCGCGACGATGATCGCGGTCGTCGGCATCTCCTCGTCGAGCCAGGCCAAGCTGCTCCAGGAACTCGACAAGCTCGGCACGAACATGATGGTCGCGACACCCGCCCCGTCGATGTTCTCGGGACAGGACACCAAGCTGCCGAAGGACGCCCCCGGCATGATCGCCCGGATCGACGGAGTCGAATCGGTGGGCACGACGGGCGACGTGGCGGAGTCCGTCCGCCGCAGCGAGAACATCCCGAAGGAGGAGACCAGCGGCATCGCGCTCAAGGCGGCGAAGGACGAGCTCCTGAAGACGCTCCGGGCCCGGATGCAGAGCGGGAGCTGGCTCAACGACGCGACGGGCCGCTACCCGTCCGTGGTCCTCGGACACGTCACCGCCGAGCGCCTGGGCATGACGGCGCCGGGCGGGCAGGTCTTCATCGCCGGGCAGTACTTCACCGTCATCGGCATCCTCGACCCGATCCCCCTCGCCCCGGAGATCGAGCGCTCGGCACTCATCGGCTGGGACGCCGCCCAGAGCCTCCTGGGCTTCGACGGCCACCCCACGTCCGTCTACGAGCGCTCCGCCGACGACCGAGTCCAGCAGGTCCGGGGCCTCATGGCCAAGGCGGCCAACCCGGAGAGCCCGAGCACGGTCGCGGTCACGGACCCGTCGGCGGCCCTCCAGGCGAAGGCAGCCACCGAGGGCGCCTTCAGCACCCTCCTCCTCGGCCTGGGCGGCATCGCCCTGCTGGTGGGCGGGGTCGGGGTGGCCAACACCATGATCATCTCGGTGCTGGAACGCCGCCACGAGATCGGCCTGCGCCGCTCCCTGGGCGCCACCAAGGGCCAGATCCGCATCCAGTTCGTCACGGAGTCCCTGCTCCTGTCGGGCCTGGGCGGCCTGGCGGGCATCGTGCCGGGCGGCGCGGCCACGGCCGTGTACGCCCGGGCCGGCGACCTCCCCTGGGTGGTCCCCCTCTGGGCCGTCACGGGCGGCTTCGCCTCAACTCTGGCCATCGGCACGGTGGCAGGCCTCTACCCGGCGGTCCGCGCGGCAAGGCTCTCGCCGACGCTGGCGCTCCAGGCGGGGTAGGGCAGGGCGGGGTAGGGCCGGGCGGGCCGGGCGGGCGGGCGGGCGGGCGGGCGGAGGAGGGGAGGCCGGGCTTCCGGATCTTCATACGGAAAACCCCTTGCCCAATGGTCAAGAAGTGTTGACCATTGGGCACATGCCTACCGATGATCTCCCCGAGACCTTCCACGTCACCACGGACGAACAGCTGCGCGCCGTCTCCAACCTCACGCGCCACCGGATCATGGCCGTGCTCCGCTTCGAGCCCGCGACGATCACGCAGATCGCCGAGCGCGTGGGCCTCGCGAAGGGGAGCTCCAGCTACCACGTACGGCTGCTCGAACGGGCAGGCCTGGTCAAGGTGGTGCGCACGCGGAAGGTCCGGGGAGTCACCGAGCGGTACTACGCGATGGCCGCGCGGTCGATCGAGCTGCCGGATCCGGGCGAGGGCGGGCCGGACCTGCTCATGCGGCACGCGGTGGCGGACCTGGAGGCAGCGCCGGCAGCGGGCGAACGCCACGTACGGATGGCGCATCTGCGCCTCACCGACGAACAGTTCGCGGAGCTGGGGGCGCGCCTGGAGGCGCTGGCGGACGAGTACCGGGAGCTGTCCGATCCCTCCCTGCCGGACGCGTCGCTCGTCTTCGCACTGTTCCACCCGGCCCGGCGCGACCAGACCGCCGAGGGGGACGCCAAGTGACCACCTCGGACATACAGAAGTTCCCCGCCGGCTTCGGACGGCTGTGGACCGCGCAGAGCGTGTCCTCCCTCGGGGACGGCGTGATGCACGCCGCGCTGCCGCTGATCGCGCTCACGCTGACGCGGGATCCGATGGCGCTCGCCGTCGTCACGGCCGCCGGGACCCTGCCGTGGCTGCTCTTCGGGGTGCTCGGCGGCGCCCTGGTGGACCGCTGGGACCGTCGGCGCACCATGTGGGTCGCGGACGCCGGACGCGCGGTGCTGCTCGCGGTACCGGTGGCAGCGGCCGCGCTCGACCTGCTGAGCATTCCGCTGCTCGCGGCCGTCGCCTTCCTGCTCGGCCTCGGCGGGCTCTTCTTCGACACCGCCGCCACGGCCTACCTGCCGGATCTGCTCGGCCGCGATCCCGCGCTCCTGGAGCGCGCCAACTCCCGCCTGCGCGGCACCCAGACCGCCGCCTCCGGCTTCGCGGGGCCGCCCGCGGGCAGCGCCCTGCTCGCGCTCGGACGGGCGGTTCCGCTGCTCGCCGACGCGATGTCGTTCGCCCTGTCCGCACTGCTCGTACGATCGCTGCCCGCCACGCCCCGGCCCGTACGGCCTGAGGCGCGCGAGTCGCTGCTGCGGCAGGCACGGGCCGGAGCCTCGTACGTCTTCAAGGACCGGCTGCTGCTCGGGCTCGCACTGCGCCCGGCGGTCGGAAACGTCACCTTCCTCGCCGTGGAGACCGTACTCGCCCTCTTCGCCCACGACCGTCTCGGCATCGACACCTTCGGCTTCGGCCTGCTCCTCACGGCGGAGGCCACCGGCGGCCTGCTCGGCGCGGGCATCGCCTCCTTCCTCGGCCGACGCCTCGGCACCGGCACCGCACTGACCTGCACGGCCGCAGTCGAGGGACTCGCCATCCTGGGCCTCGCCCTCGCCCCGAACCCGTACGTCGCCGGCCTCGCGCTCGCCGTCTGCGGAGCGGGCATGGGCGCCACGATGGTGCTCGCGCCCTCCCTCCGGCAGGCGATCGTCCCCGCCCACCTGATGGGCCGGGTCGCCTCCACCTCCCGCATGCTCGCCATGTGCGCCGCCCCGCTCGGCGCCTTCCTCGGCGGCTGGCTGGCCACCGCCTACGACATCCGCACCCCGCTCTACGCCGCCGCCGGCCTCCTCCTCGCCATGACCGCCATCACGGCGAACATGACCGGCAACCGCCGGGTCGAGGCGGCATTGCGCGACGCCGCGAAGGCGGCTGCGACAGATCCCCTCGTACGCTGAATCCCGTGCGCGAGGGCAAGGAGTCCATGGTGGCCGAGACGGTGACGACTGAGACGGTGACGACCGAGACGGTGATGGCCGAGCTGGCCGCGCTGGAGGACCCGAAGGCGCGTGCGGTGAACGAGAAGCACGGCGACGACCACGGTGTGAACCTCGGCAAGCTGCGCGCGATCGCCAAGCGGTTGAAGACACAGCACGAACTGGCCGGCCGGCTCTGGGAGACCGGTGACACGGCCGCCAGGCTCCTGGCGCTCCTGATCTGCCGTCCGAAGGCCTTCGGGCGGGACGAGCTGGACGCCATGCTGCGCGAAGCGCGCAGGCCCAAGGTCCACGACTGGCTCGTGAACTACGTGGTGAAGAAGAGCCCGCACGCGGAAGAGCTGCGCCTCGCGTGGTTTGCGGATCCCGATCCCGTGGTCGCGAGCGCCGGGTGGGCGCTGACCACCGATCGGGTGGCGAAGAAGCCCGACGGTCTGGACCTCGCGGCACTGCTCGACGTCATCGAGGCGCAGATGAAGGACGCCCCTGACCGCCTGCAGTGGGCGATGAACCACTGCCTGGCCCAGATCGGCATCGAGCACGCCGAGTACCGCGCCCGCGCACTCGCCATCGGCGAGCGCCTGGAGGTCCTGAAGGACTACCCGACACCCCCTGGCTGCACCTCTCCGTACGCGCCCGCGTGGATCACCGAGCTGGTGCGCCGGAAGGACGCCGCGGCGTCGGCGTGACCGGCGGGCCGTAAAGCGGTGGACAGCCCTCACCCGCTGGGTGAGCATCTCCGCGATGAGCACTGAACTTCTCCCCAAGCGCGTCCGCTTCGTCAAGCTCAACGCGAAGGCCCTACGGACCCTCGCCGACGGCGACCTCGCAGGTGGCAGCGCCGAGGCCGGGGTGGACCTCGACGAATACTTCGTGTCCGACCGCGCCCGCTGGATCTTCGCCTACCGCGCCGACCAGCTCACCCGGGACCCCTCCGCCGCGCCCTGGACCACCCGGGCCGCAGTGTCGGAGCCGGACGGGACCGTCATCGGCGACGCCGGCTTCCACGGCCCGCCGGACGAAGCAGGCGTGGTCGAGGTCGGCTACAGCGTCGTGTCCGCCTACCGCCGCCAGGGCTACGCCCGCGCCCTGCTGACCGCCCTGCTGGCCAGGGCCGCCGAAGAACCCGACGTCAGGACCGTCCGGGCGACGATCCGTTCCGACAACACCGCTTCCCTGGCCACCCTCGCGGGCTTCGGCTTCACTCAAGTCGCCGAACGCGGAAACGAAACCGAGGGCATCAACCTCGTCTTCGAACGCCCGGCGAACCGGTAGCCGTGGTGCCACCTCACCCCACCCCACCCCTAGAACTCCTCACGGGCCAACCGCTCGGCGGCGGCGGCCCGTACCTCTGACATTTCCATCGGGTCGTCGCGGAGCACGGCGATCCGGTGCAGGGCCTGCGGGTGGCGGGGTGCCGAGCCGATGGCCAGGAGCCGTGCCCGCTCCTCGCAGTCCCAGAGCGACTCGGTGTACGCGTCGTCCACACCGGAGGGGTCGATCGCGCCGAGCGCCTTCAGGTAGTCGGCGCGCTCGTACGAGTGCGGGGTGTGCCGCCAGTAGCGCCAGAGGACGGGCACGGCGTCGGCGGCTTCTGGCCCGAAGCGGGCCAGTCTCTCCGCCGTGGTGTCGGGACCGCACCCCACGGCTCGAGGGTTCGCCACCACCGCCGCCACGGAGGGCGGCCGGGCCTTCACCCAGAAACGTTCTCCCGCCTGGGACGGGCCTCCGGCGTCCCGGCGGCCCTGATCCGCGGGGCCGGCCCACCCCCACCACCCCCCTTCAAACCTCTCCCGCCCCGCGCACCCCCCGTCGTACGCTGGTCTGATGCGAACTCCACGGCAGGCCGCAAGAATCGTCGTCCTCAACCCAGCCGGATCCGTGTTCCTGTTCCGCGAGAACAACGTGGAAGTCGGCATCCACTGGCTGCCGCCCGGCGGTGGCATCGACCCCGGCGAGACGCCCGAGGAGTGCGTGCGGCGGGAGTTGCGCGAGGAGACGGGCTGGACGGACCTGGAGCCGGAACGGCTGCTCTGCACCTGGGAGCACGACTTCACCCACCAGGGCATCCCCGTACGCCAGCACGAGCACATCTACGTGACCACCGGACCGCACCGCGATCCGGTACCGGAGTACCCCGAGGCCCACTGGCGCTGGCTGTCTCCGCGGAACCTCGCCACCCTCGGCGAACCGCTGTGGCCCCCGCGCCTCGCCGAACTGCTCGACGAAGTCCCCGCCGAGCCGGTGCACTTGGGGCTACTCGCCTGACCGCCCGCCCGTGGCCGTCGCCCGCGCGTACAGCTGCGCCGCGTAGTCGGTCAGGATCGTGCTCGTCGAGACGTCGTCCGTGTCCCCGCCGGTCAGGACGCCGATGATCTTTCCGTCGCCGGCGATCCACGCGCTGCCGCTCGTGCCGCCGGGGAAGTCCGCGCAGTCGAAGCGCTGCTCCGTGGCGCTCAGCCGCACCGCGCGGGACAGACAGGTGCGAGGGACCTTGCGGTCCGACGGGTAGCCCGTCACCGTGACCTGCTCGTCCGTGCGGCCCGTGGTGTCCAGGACGGCGGCGCCGGTGACGTCCTCGACGTTGCGGCCCGAGGCGTCGGGGGCGAGACGGACGAAGGCGAGGTCGTAGTCGTCGTTCGTACCGTTCGCCCAGCGCGGGTCCTCGAAGACCTCCGCGATCTTCCAGGTGCCGTACGGGGCCCGCCCGTCCGTGTAAGCGGGTGCGAAGGAGGCTCCGGCCCCGCCGACCCGGCCGGCGAGCAGGCAGTGGCCGGCGGTGACGATCAGGTTCCGCCCGGGGCTGTGCACGACGGTCGCCGTACAGAAGTGCTTGCCGGTCACATCGCCCTCGAACAGCGCCCCGGTGAAGCTCGCGGGCCCGCCCGGCGCGGGGGACGACACCGCCGGTCCGGGGGTCGGCGCACCGGACGGAACACCGGACGGCCGAGCCGGTTCCGGTGACTGCGACGACGACTGCGACGGCGACGGGCGGGTCGTGGAGGAGGTCGCCGGAGGGGCCGCGTTCGCGCGCGCGACCGCCTTGCCGTCATCGGCCGGGACCACCTTCGTCATGGCCGCGGACGCGCCCAGCGCCGCCACCGCGCACAACACCGCGGTCACCACGGCCCGCTTGTCCATCACAGACAACCCTCCCCACTCACTCCGGGGAAGCATGCCCTGCCCGCGGCAACCCCGGCAACGGGGCCCCCGCCCCGGCTGTTGACACCACCCCGGACACCCCTCACACTCCTCTGTATCCAACAGATACAGTTTACGGAGGACGCAGAATGACCGCCACCCTTGCCGCCGTCACCGCCGCCACCGCACTCGCCGCCCCCGCGGCCGCCCTCCTCACCCACCGCGCCCTGCGCCGCGCGCAGGCCGCCAAGGCCCTGCGGATCGGGTCCGAGCACGGCATCGACGAGCAGGGCTTCGTCCGCATCGGCGGCATCGACCAGTGGATCTCGGTCCGCGGCGAGGACCGGGCCCATCCGGTCCTCGTCGAGATCCACGGCGGTCCCGGCGCCGCCAACTCCATCTACACCGCGCGCACCCGCAGTTGGGAGCGCCACTTCACGATCGTCCGCTGGGACATGCGCGGCGCCGGCAAGACCTTCGGCCGCGGCGGCCCGCAGGGCCAGGGCGAGGCCACCTTCGAGCAGCTCTACGAGGACGCCCTGGAGGTCACCCGGTACGCCCGGGACCTACTGGGAGCCGAACGGGTGGTGCTCCTGGCCAACTCCTACGGCAGCGTCTTCGGGCTGCGGCTGGCCCGCAACCACCCCGAGCTCTACTCCGCGTACGTGGGCACCGACCAGAACATCCACACCGGCGGCCGGGACACCTCCGCCCACGACGCCCTACGGGAGCGGCTGCGCGCCGCCGGGAAGGCGAAACGGCTCGCGCAGGTCGAGGCGATCGGGGCCGACCCGCGCGCGTGGACTCCGCAGCAGCAGGCGGAGTACGCCAAGATCAGCGCGCAGAGCGATCCGCTGACGCTGACCACGCTCAAGAAGGTGGTTCTGGGTTCGATGTGGCTGTCGCCGCTGCACTCGCTGCGCGACCTGCGGGACTTCCTCCGAGGGCAGTCCTTCTCGGAGCGGATCACCGAGGGGACGGCGGGGCTCGACGACCGGGCCGACGGCACGCGCTTCGAGATCCCGTTCTTCGTCTTCCAGGGCGAGCACGACGTACTCACCCCGACGGCCGCGGCCAAGGCCTTCTTCGGCGAGGTCGAGGCTCCGGTGAAGCGGTTCGCCCTCATCGAGGGCTGCAGTCACTTCGCTGCGTATCGCCGCCCGGACCGCTTCCTGGAGCTTCTCCTCACCCACGTCCGCCCGGCGGTCACCGCCGAACGCCCCTGCGACGCATGAAGGAGCCGGCCGCGCTCCCTCAGTCGGCCGTGCCGGGCGGGACGACCCACCGCATCGGCTGGCCGGTGACCTTGGCGATCATGTCGTAGTCGCCGTCGTAGTGCAGGACGGTGGCTCCGTGCCGTTCGGCGGTCGCCGCGATGATCAGGCCGGGGAGTGAGAGTGCCTTCCAGTTGCCCGCCTCGATGAGCAGCCTCTGCACTTCCAAGGCCCGGTCCCACATCTCGTCGGGAGTGGGGAGCCAGTCGAAGGCGCCCATGCCCTTGCGGACCCGCTCCGCATCGGCCTTCGAGCGGGCGCTGTACATCACCTCCAGCTCCACGGCGCCGCACACGGCAAGGACTCCCGCCACATGGAGCGGAAAGACGACCTTGTGCACGGCCGGCTTGGGGTAGCGCGCCAGAGCAGACTTGTCGATCAGGAAGCGCTCGGTCATGCCGCCCTGTCCTGAACGTGCTCCGCCTCCGCGAAATCCTCCGTGTCCGGCTCGACCGGGCCCGTCAGGTCGGGCAGCCCGCCCTCGGCGATCCAGTTCAGGAAATCTTCCCGCTTGCGCCGGTTGACCACGTCCTGAAGGGCCGCGTTCACCGTCGCCACCTTCGTCTTCGTACCGAAGAGCTCGGCGGCCTCCGCCAGCAGGGCGTCATCCACGTCGATCACGGTTCTGGTCATCGTGAACCTCCTCAGCGAGGGGCCGATCGACCCCTGTCCACTTAAACGATATCAAGATCGACGTCAAGAGATATCGTTCCTGCAGACAAGCAGCCCCGGCCGGAGCGATCCCGGCCGGGGCTGTCCACTGGCGCGCTCGCGCTCGCGCCGCGCCGCTACGCCCCCGGCCAGAGCCCTTCCGGCGTCAGGCCGAGGAGGTCGATCGCGTTGCCGCGGACGATGCGGTCCACCACGTCCGGGGCCAGGTGACCCATCTGGGACTCGCCGACCTCGCGGGATTTGGGCCACGTGGAGTCGGAGTGGGGGTAGTCCGTCTCGTAGAGGACGTTGGCGACGCCGATGGAGTCGAGGTTCTTCAGGCCGAAGGCGTCGTCGAAGAAGCAGCCGAAGACGTGCTCCGCGAAGAGCTCCGACGGCGGGCGCAGCACCTTGTCGGCGACGCCGCCCCAGCCGCGGTTCTCCTCCCAGACCACGTTCGCGCGCTCCAGGATGTACGGGATCCAGCCGATCTGGCCCTCCGCGTACATGATCTTGAGGTTCGGGAAGCGCTCGAACTTGCCGCTCATCAGCCAGTCCACCATCGAGAAGCAGCAGTTGGCGAAGGTGATGGTGGAGCCGACGGCCGGCGGGGCGTCCGCCGAGGTGGAGGGCATGCGCGAGGAGGAGCCGATGTGCATGGCGATGACCGTGCCGGTCTCGTTGCACGCCTCCAGGAAGGGGTCCCAGTCGTCCGTGTGGATGGACGGGAGCCCGAGATGGGGCGGGATCTCGGAGAAGGCGACCGCGCGGACCCCGCGGGCCGCGTTGCGGCGGACCTCGGCGGCGGCGAGGCGGGCATCCCAGAGCGGGACCAGGGTGAGCGGGATGAGGCGGCCGTGCGCTTCTGGGCCGCACCACTCCTCCACCATCCAGTCGTTGTACGCGCGCACGCCGAGCAGGCCGAGCTCGCGGTCCTTGGCCTCGGTGAAGGTCTGGCCGCAGAAGCGCGGGAAGGTCGGGAAGCAGAGGGCGGACTGGACGTGGTTGACGTCCATGTCGGCGAGCCGGTCGGGAACCGAGAAGGAGCCCGGGCGCATCTGCTCGTACGTGATGACTTCGAGCTTGATCTCGTCGCGGTCGTAGCCGACGGCCGTGTCGAGGCGGGTGAGGGGTCGGTGCAGGTCCTCGTACACCCACCAGTCGCCTATCGGGCCGTCGTCGCCCTTGGCCCCCATCACGGGGGCGAACTTGCCTCCGAGGAAGGTCATTTCCTTCAGGGGGGCGCGGACGACGCGGGGGCCGACGTCGTGGTACTTGGACGGGAGCCGGTCCCGCCAGACGTTGGGGGGCTCAACCGTGTGGTCGTCCACCGAGATGATCTTCGGGAAGGTCTCCATGTCCTCACGTTAGCGCCAATCTGACGAACCGTCAGCTAGTTCGGCGGGGCAGGATCGCGGATCCACACCCCGCCGGGGCCCGGATCCGTAAGGACTGGGTCCGTTACGGACTGACGTGTACGCGCAACACAGGGCAGACTGGCCCTTACACCTATGGAAGGCAGGGGGGAGACCAGATGGACGGCACACCGGCCATCCCGCACCAGCGGAACCACCCCGACTCCGGTGACACCGCCATCGGTTCCGCCGCGGGACCCGGAGTCGAAGCAGCGCCCGCCGCGGAACCCGGGACCGAAGCCACCACCGCCGGTACCCCGCCGCAACCCCCCGTCTCCGCCGCTGCCGCCGCCGGCGGCAACCGGTTCGCCGTGCTCGGGCCCATCCGGGCCTGGCGCGGCGGCGAGGCGCTGAGCTCCGGGACCCCGCAGCAGCGGGCGCTGCTCGCCGTGCTCCTGCTCCGCGAGGGCCGCACCGCGACCGCACCCGAGCTCATCGACGCCATCTGGGGCGAGGACCCGCCGCAGCAGGCCCTCGCGACCATCCGTACGTACGCCTCCCGCCTGCGCAAGATCCTCGAACCCGGGCTCCTCGTCAGCGAGTCCGGCGGCTACGCGATCCGCCTGCCCCACCCCGAGTCCCTCGACCTGGGCATCGCCCGGGCCCTCGCCGCCGACGCCGAGGCCGCGCGCGCCGGGAAGCCGCAGGGCGACAGCGATCGCGACCGCACCGGCCGCGGCACCGGCACCGGCACCGGCACCGGCGCCAACACCGGCAAGGCCGCCCCCGCCGGCAAGGGCGACCGCGCCCTCGCCCGTACGCTGCTGGCCCGCGCCCTGGACGTATGGGACGGCGAACCGCTGGCCGGCGTACCCGGGCCGCACGCCGACACCGAGCGCACCCGGCTCGCCGAGTGGCGCCTCCAGCTGCTGGAGACCCGCCTCGACCTGGACCTGGAGCTCGGCCACCACGCCGAGGCCGTCTCCGAACTCACCGCGCTCACCGCCGCCCACCCGCTGCGGGAGCGGCTGCGCGAGCTGCTGATGCTCGCCCTGTACCGCAGCGGCCGCCAGGCCGAGGCCCTCGCCGTGTACGCCGACACCCGCCGGCTCCTCGCCGACGAACTCGGCGTCGACCCGCGCCCCGAACTCGCCGAGCTCCAACAGCGCATCCTGCGGGCCGACTCCGAACTGGCCCGCGCCGAAGACCCGGCCCCGGCCGCCGCGCCCGTACACGTGAGGCCCGCCCAATTGCCCGCCACCGTCTCCGACTTCACCGGCCGGGCCAGCTTCGTCCGGGACCTCGGCGAGATCCTCACGGGCGCCGAGGGCCAGGTGATGGCGGTCTCCGCCCTCGCCGGCATCGGCGGCGTCGGCAAGACCACCCTCGCCGTGCACGTCGCGCACGCCGCCCGCCCGCACTTCCCCGACGGGCAGCTCTACGTCGACCTCCAGGGCACCGAGGCCCGCCCCGCCGAGCCCGAAGCCGTCCTCGGCTCCTTCCTGCGCGCGCTGGGCACCCCCGACTCCTCCATCCCCGACTCCCCCGCCGAACGGGCCGCGCTCTACCGCTCCACCCTCGACGGCCGCCGCGTCCTGGTCCTCCTCGACAACGCCCGCGACGCCGCCCAGGTCCGCCCGCTGCTGCCGGGCACCGCGGGCTGCGCCGCCCTGGTCACCAGCCGGGTCCGGATGGCCGGCCTGGCCGGCGCGCACCTCGTCGACCTCGACGTGATGAGCCCCGACGAGGCGCTCCAGCTGTTCACCCGGATCGTGGGGGCCGAGCGCGTCGGCGCCGAGCGCCAGGCCGCCCTCGACGTGGTCGGCGCCTGCGGGTTCCTGCCGCTGGCCATCCGCATCGCCGCCTCCCGGCTCGCCGCCCGCCGCACCTGGACCGTCTCCGTGCTCGCCGCGAAGCTCGCCGACGAGCGCCGCCGCCTGGACGAGCTCCAGGCCGGCGACCTCGCCGTCAAGGCCACCTTCGAGCTGGGCTACGGGCAGTTGGAGCCCGCGCAGCAGCGGGCGTTCCGCCTGCTGGGGCTGCCCGACGGGCCGGACATCTCCCTCACGGCGGCAGCGGCCGTACTCGACCTGCCGGAGCACGACACCGAGGACCTGCTCGAAGCCTTAGTGGACTGCTCCCTCCTGGAATCGGCCGCGCCCGGCCGCTACCGCTTCCACGACCTCGTACGCCTCTACGCGCGTGCCTGCGCCGAGCGCGACGAGCAGCCGCCGAGCGCGCGCGACGCCGCCCTCGACCGGGTGCTGGACTTCTACCTGGCCACGGCCGCCGGGGTGTACGGCCTGGAGCGCCCCGGCGACCGGCTCGTGGCCCACCTGTCGGCCACCCGCTACCCCGGCCTGGTCTTCACCGAGCCGCATTCCGCACAGGACTGGCTGTACGCCGAGGCCGACCCGCTGCTGGCGTGCGTACGGCAGGCCTCCGTACGCACGACCGGGCGCGAGGACCTGCTGCGCCGGGCCGTGGACCTGCTGTGGGCGGCCAAGGACCTCGCCGAGTCGGGCGCCAACTCCAAGCAGTACGAGTCGGCGGCGACCGCGCTGCGCGACGCGGCGGAGGCGGCGAAGGACCCGTACGCCGAGGGGCGCGCCCGCACCACCCTCACCAACACCCACCTGGTCGCGGGCCGGTTCGCCGAGGCCGATGCCGAGGCCAGCCGGGCCATGGTGCTCGCCCGCACCGCCGGGGACCTGCTGCCCAGCTGCTGGGCGCCCAACGACCGGGGCATCATCGCCATCTACGAGGGCCGCTACGACGACGGCGAGCAGTACCTGCTGGAGGCCATCGCGAACTTCCGAGCCGACGCCAACCACGTCGGCGAAGCCAGCGCCCTGTGCAACCTCTCCCGCATCCACGTGGAGCAGGGCCGGCTCGCCAGCGCCATAGATCTCGCACAGCAGGGCATCGCCATCTACGACCGGATGGGCCTCACCCTGCGCCTGGCCAACGGCCGCTACGCGCTGGGCATCGCCCTGACCAAGGCCGAGCGGCTCTCCGAGGCGCAGTCCCAGCTGAGCGACGCGCTCACCCTGTTCCACGAGAACCGGCAGCCCTTGTGGGAGGGCGTGACCCACTTCCGGCTCGCCATGGTCCACATGGCGGCGCGCCGGCCCACGCTGGCCGCCTCGCACGCCGAACAGGCGATCGCCCTGCGGGGGATCGGCGGCGAGTGGAACCGCGCCAGGGTGCTGACCGTGCTCGGCAGGGCGCTGCGCCAGTTGGGGCAGCGGGACCGGGCGCGGGTGTGCTGGCGGGACGCCGAGGTGGTGTTCAAGCAGCTGGGGTCGCCGGAACTGGCCGAGGTCCGGGCGCTGTTGGCGGCGGAGATCGCCGCCTGAGGCGCAGCCCCGCGGCGCTGGGCGAGACGCTGAACGAGGCGTTCATCGTTCGTTTATCGCCATCCACCAGGATGGTGTTCATCGACTCGACGTGTCGGGGGGCACCCGGGTCGGCTGGAGGACGACCCGTTCGGCGGTCCGCGGGGGAATCGCCGAACGGGACCCACCCACCCATCAGGAGATCCGATGACGACGAACGAGAACATCCTGCCGACCGACGGCGACATCACGCCGCTCGACACCAATCCTTCGGATGTCGACATCACGCCGATGGACAACCACGCCGCGGGCGAGCCGATCAAGCCGGTCAAGCCGCTCGACAACCACGCCGCGGGCGAGGACATCGTGACGATGGACAACCACGCGGCCGGTGGCGGCCTGTAGGTGGGGTGTAGACCTCACAGACCCGTACGGCCCGGGAACACGGGGGAATCGGGGGATCCGGGCCGTACCGCACTACGTGCCACGGGGGACCGCTGGCCACGGGGGACCAGCGGGGTGCACGGGGGGACGGCGGCCGCGGTGGCCAGGAGGGGGACCACCGCGGCCGCCGTACGTGCGCGTAGGGGCGGGTACGGGGGGTACGGGCGCGCACGGGCCGGGGCCCGGGCCGGCCGGAGCGCTTGCTCAGCCGCCGAGCTGGAGCAGCCGCTGCACGCCCCGCGCCGCCTCCAGCAGCGCCGGCGAGAACCGCTCCAGCTCCGCCCGCGTGGTCACGAAGGCGGCGGCGGTCAGGCCGACCCCGCCCACCGGCGCGCCCGTCCGGTCGAAGACCGGCGCTCCCAGGCAGCGGACCGAGGGCTCGTGCTCCCCGTCGTCGACGGCGTAGCCGCGCTCCCGGACCGTCCGCAGCTCGGCCGCGAGGCCCTCCCGGCGGTCAGCGCCTCCGTGATCCGCAGGGTCTTCTCCAGGGCGCTGCTGTTGGTGCCGGAGCTCCCGCGGCCGCCAATGGCTCCACTGCTGCCGGTCGCGGAGCTCCGGCCGCCGCCGTCTTGTGGCGCGCCCTGGCCCGGCACCTCGCTTCGTATGGCATTGACCACGAAATCCCCAAGGATTGGCAAAGCGTATCGGTTCACCCTACGTCACGGGATGCCCGATTTGCCCGGGGCCGAAGGACCTGAAATGCCGGCCGCCCGCACCCCGGCTCTCTAGGCTGTCCGTGTGTTCACTTCCCAGGGCCCGACCCTCCGCGAACTGGCCGTACAGGCCCTGTCCTCCATCGAGCGGGGCTACGACCTGCTGGCCCCGAAGTTCGACCAGACTCCCTTCCGCACCCCCGACCGGATGCTCGACGCGGTCGAGGAGACGCTCGCCCGCCACGAGGGCCCCTTCGGTGCCGGACTCGACGTGTGCTGCGGCACCGGCGCCGGCCTGGGCATGCTGCGACGGCTGTGCCGGGGGCGGGTGACCGGCGTGGACCTGAGCTCGGGCATGCTCGCCGAGGCCGCGCTCGCCCACCCCGAGGAGCGGGTGGACCTCCTGCGGGGCGACGCGCGGGCGCTGCCCGCCGCGCTCGGGGACTCGTACGACCTGGCGGTCAGCTTCGGCGCCTTCGGCCACTTCCTCCCGGCCGAGCGCCCCGCGGTCTTCTCCGGGGTCTACGAGGCCCTGCGCCCCGGCGGCGTCTTCGCCTTCCCGATCGGCGCCCCGATCCCGCCGAGCCGCCCCGCGTGGTGGGCGCTGTCCGGCTTCGACGCGGCGATGCGCGTGCGCAACGCCGTCTGGCGCCCGCCGTTCGTCATGTACTACCGCACCTTCCCGCTGGGCGGCGTACGCACCGACCTGCGCGCGGCCGGCTTCACGGTGGAGACGCTCCCCCTGGACCACTTCGGCCGCAGGCCGGACGGGACGCCGAACTGGCGGCTCGTACTGGCCCGCCGGGAGGCCTGACTCCCCGGCCCGCCCACCGGGCCACTTCTCCGGCAGGCGTCCGATGTCGCAGACGGGGCCGAGGTGGCCGAGCTCGTCGGGGTTGGACACGGTGCGGACCGCCCGCACCACGCCATCGACGATGCCGAGCTCGACCACGCTCGCCACGCGCCCCTCGGCGTCGACGATCAGGGCGCCCGGCCGGCCGCTGATCACGGCCGGCCGCCAAGAGGCGCCGAGCGAGCGGAGCCGGCGGAGTCCGCCGATGAGCAGCCGTCCGACGCGGTGCGGATCGGTCACCGCCCGCGCGACCGCCCGCGCCTTCCCGCCGCCGTCCCCGTGATAGACGACGTCGGGCGCGAGCACGTCGAGCAGGGCGCCCACCTCCCCGCCCGCCGCGGCCTCGAAGAACGTACGGGCCAGCTCCTCGCCCTCCGCCCGCCGGGCCGGGGGCGGCGCGGCGTCGGCCGTCCGCCCTCCGGCGGCGATGCGCTTCCTGGCGCGGGCGAAGATCTGCCGGCAGTTCGCCTCGGACTTGCCGGTGGCCCGAGCCGCCTCCGGGTACTCGCACCCGAACACCGCGCGCAGCATGAACACCGCGCGCTCCACCGGGGACAGGGCCCCCCAGCAGGACGAGGAAGGCCATCTGGCCGCACTCGGCCTGGTCCTCCTCATGCTGGGCGCGACCCTCGTCCGCTACCGCCGCCACGAGCCCGCGTACATGGCGGTAGACCTGGCCTACGCCCTCCTGGCCGCCTTCGTCACCTGGGGCCGCTTCGGCCCGGATCCCTTCACGGGCTGACCTCCGACGACCCCGTTCGACCCCTCGGCCTCCATGCAGGTGTGCTCACCCGCGTGGCGAACGAACAGCATGCACGCGTCGCCCTCTCCATCAGGGCTCGGCTCGGAGCAGTCCGGGAGCTCAACCAATCGGCCGTCGCCGCCGCCCCACGTCCAACTCACCCAGAGCGCGGCCATACCGTTCGATCTCACCGAGTCCACCAGGGCGAAGTGGTCACCGGATTCGTGGTCGACGAGCATGCACCGAACAGTGCGCTCCAGCCGACGACCTGCCGGGATGAGGGGCAATGCCGCCGCTTCGTTCTGCCGTGACAGCTGATGACGGCAGACACAACGCAAGCCCTTCACGAAGATGGTCGCAGCGATCGGGCCGGCACCGTCTGGCGCCCCAGGCATCGGCCGCATCCGCAGGGCGGGTATCGCCCCGGGTCGGACAGGATGCCCACAGGGTCGCCCTCACGCACCACGCGTTCCTGCTCCCAGGTTCGCCCTGCGTCCCGCGAGACCCGCACCGTCATCAATACGCGCGGCACCTCACTGCTCGAGCCCCTGCTCATAACTGATCGTCCTCTCGGCACGGTGGGGGTTGCTCTCTGCTGACGGTTCCGGTTCCACGGTTCGCCACCAGACATGTACGGATGCTCCGTCGCTCGTCAGGGCGTTGCCACCCCGTTTCGGGGACGTTTGGGACGGTTCGCAGCTACGGTTCGTACCGTCCCGGGCGTCCCGTGGAGGCGAACTGTGAATCACGCTCTGCGCCGTGCGATGGCGAATGCCAAGCTGACCGAAACGCAGCTCGCGGAAGCCTGCGGGGTGGACGCCAAGACGGTTGGCCGATGGATCACCGACCCCAACCGAATCCCTCACGCCCGCCATCGATGGGCTGCCTGCGAGGCATTAGGCGAGGAGGAAACAGCCTTGTGGCCAAACGCCATTCGGTCTGCACTCACAAGCGGCCCGGACAAGGAAATAGTCCAAGTCTTCCCCTACCGCTCCGCCGCACCAGCGGGTCTGTGGCGCAGCTTGGTGACCAAGGCACAGCACGAGCTGGTCTTCGCCGGGTACACCAACTACTTCCTGTGGCTGGAGCAAGCCAACCTCGCCGGCGCTTTGCGCCGCAAGGCGGAGGCCGGCTGCCGGGTGCGGTTCTTGATCGGGGACCCGAACAGTCCGGTCACTACGGCCCGGGAAGCCGAGGAGGACGTACCGCTCACACTGTCTACGCGGATTGCCGTGACGTTGAACGAACTGGCGAAGTTTCAGGACGAGGACGGCATCGAAGGGCGCTTCGAGACGGGACACGTCAACCTGTCCGTCTTCCGATTCGACGACGAGATGATCGTGACGCCGATTCTGGCTCGCAGAGTTGGGCACGACTCGCCGATGATGCATCTGCGGCGCCGCCAGACGGACGGCATGTTCGACCGGTTCTCCGCTCACGTCGAGGAGCTGTGGAGTCGAGGACGCAATATTCGGGAGGTGGGACACGATGTCCAGGCGTGACTACGAGGACGACCCGCAGGCTCCCAAGGCGAACAGTCTCGTCCCTGCCGCGTCGGCCGTGGTCGTGGATGATGCCGGACGGGTCCTCCTGCAGCGCCGCACCGACAACGGGATGTGGGCGCTTCCCGGCGGGAAGATGGAGGTGGGCGAGTCCCTCGGGGACTGTGCCGTCCGGGAGACGTTCGAGGAGACGGGCGTGACGGTCGAGATCACCGGCATCGTCGGGACGTACACCAACCCCGGCCACGTCTTCTCGTACGACGACGGCGAAGTACGGCAGGAGTTCTCGATCTGCCTCCTCGCCCGGCCTACTGGCGGCACTCTGCGCGTGTCGGACGAGTCGACCGAAGTGGCGTGGTTCGCGCCGGAAGACGTGGATGGGCTTCCGATGGTGCCGAGCATTCGTAAACGCATCGACGACTGGAGGGCCGGGCGCGGCCCCGTCGTTCGCTGACTCCGGCCAGGCGGGTCAGCGCACCCTTGGCAGGCCGAAGGCCGACATCTGCTTCTCCTCGTAGGAGAGGAAGCCGAGCGACCGGTAGAAGGCGTGGTTGCGCTGTCCTTCGGGTGTCGACTCGTGGTCGGTCGACAACAGGAAGAAGCGGCAGTGCGCGTACCGCTGCTTCAGGTGCTCGAGCAGTTTCCGGCCGATGCCCTGTCGGTGGAACGCGGGATTGACGAGCAAGTCCTGTACGTAGCAGACGCTTTCGTCGTCGGAGATCGTTCTGGCCAGCCCGAGGAGGGTGCCCGACTCGTCTCTGGCGGTGATGACCAGGTGCGAGTTCGCCAGACCACGGCACAGCCTGTCGACGTCGCTGGTGTAGCCGGCCCAGTCGACCGAGTCGTAGAGCTCGAACATCTCCCGGGGGTCGAATACGACCTCTTCCGCAATGACCGCCACGGTCCCACCTGTTTCGAACGTGAGTGCTGTGACGGGAATGTACCGGGTCGCGGCCGGTCGCGTCCCGGTGGGGCTCGACGCTTCTTTTGGAGAAGTACCTGGAGAAAGACCTCTCTCCAGACCCCTCCAGCCTCCCGCTCGGCGGGCTCTCACCCACACGGGTGAATCGGCCAACTGGGGAGGATTTCGCGGTGGTTGTCTGGCATATGCTCGCCCCGACATCACTTGGACATGAGACGGCCCCCGCCGGGACTGCGAATCCCGATCGAGGGCCTGACCAACGAGGAAGTAGCGCTTCCCCATGGCTTCGGTGCACTTTACCGCGCCCTCGCGCGCGGCATACGGCGTTCGGCACGCCAACGTCAGGCTCACCGGGCGGTTCACCGTCGTGAGCAACGACCTCATTCAGCATCCCGAGATGTCGTTCCTCGCTCGGATGTTGGGGGTCTTCATCCAGTCGATGCCCTCCGGGACTCCCATCGGCATCAAGGACCTGAAGAAGCGGCTCTCGATCGGGGAGACCGCGATCGCCAAGGGGCTCCGGGAACTGGTGCTGTTCGGGTACCTGGACCGGTCCCTGGAGAGCCTGCCGGGTGGGCGGATCGTCACCCGTACGGTGTCCTACAACCATCCGCGGGCCGCCACCGTGGCGCGTTGCCGTGCCGAGCGCGCCCCTGAGGCCCCCTCGGTCGCGGTGCCGCCCTTGCGGGAGGAGCCGCCGGCCCCTCCCGCCAGTGCTCCGGTCGCGCCGTCGCCGGTCGCGCCGTCGCCGGTCGCGCCGTCGCCGGTCGCGCCGTCGCCGGTCGCGCCGTCGCCGGTCGCGCCGTCGCCGGTCCCGGCACCGCCGGAACCCGTACCGGAGCCGGAGCCGCAGCCCGGTCTCGAGCCGCAGGTCACGCCCGCGGTGGCCATTCGGCTGCCCGCGCCCCGGGACCCCGACGACCCCGGACGGCGTCGGCTCGCCCGTGAGGTGCTCGCGGAGTTGCGGCGGGTCGATCCGCGGCTCCTGCTCGGGGAGCGGGACGTCCGGTACCTCGCGGGTGGGGTCGAGGTCTGGCTGGAGCGCGGGGCCGGGGTGCAGGCCCTGGTGGCCGCGCTGACGGCGAAGCTGCCGAAGAGACTGCGCAATCCGGCCGGGTTCATCGCCCATCGGCTCGCCGAACAGGTGCCGCCGCCGCTCGTGCCGCTGCCCCGCGCGCCGGCCTTCGTACCGCCGGATCCCTTCGTGAACTGCACGAAGTGCGAGCGGGCATTTCGCAGTCCGACGCCCGGGACCTGCAAGGGCTGCAGCCCTTGAGTTGCAGCCCTTGAGTTGCAGCCCTGAGTCGGTCAGAGGTAGAGGTCGATCGTGAAGCGCCTCTCGCCCGGTGCGATCGTGTCGGCGTGGACCGAGCCACGAGCCCGGGCGTACTTCCCGGTGCCGCCGGTGATCGCGTTGTCGAACGAGGGGCGAGGGCCCGGGTTGAGGATGCCGAAGTACATCCCCTGCACGGTGAGCTGGCCGCCCGGGAGGGTGTAGGTCACGATGCACTCCTCCGCTCCGCCACTGTCTCCCGGCACCGCTGCCCGGGTGAGGGTGCAGAAGCCGCCGGTTTCGCCGACCTTTTGGCCGTCCTGGTCATAGAGGTCCGAGCGGACGACGGTCCGGTCGCCCTGGGCGGCGGGGCCGCCGGGGTTGACGGGGAAGTTCGTCTGCTGCGTGAGCTTGCCGATGAGTGTGATGACCTGGTGTTTGCCCTTGTCGCGGTCGGAATCGGTGTCCGACGCGACGGCGGACGTGGCAGAGGTGCAGGCGAGAAGGGCGACCAGCGCAGTGGCCGTGCCGAGGCAGGCTGCTCTGATGGGGCGCATTGTGTGACTCCTGAGGTTGATGCTCATGGATGGTCAGACCACGCATTCATAACCTCGGCACTGCCGCCGCCCCTGGCATCCCGGCGCGACCCACCGGCAGATCCGACCGATCGGACCAGCCCGCGCAGCCGCCGTACCCGCAGGCAGCCGCCTCACCCGCGGGCAGCCGCCCCCGGGCCGCGGTACGGGAGGGGACGGCTGAGGACGAGGTTGGTGGTGGTGCTGCCGAACTGGGCCAAGGCGTCGACTATCTGCTCCAGCTGGGCCATCGAGGTCGCCGCCACCTTCAGGACGTAGCAGTCGTCCCCCGTGGTGCGCAGGCACTCCAGGATCTCCGGGCGTTCCGCGAGCAGTCGGTGCAGGGGCTCGTGGCGGTTACCCGGGTACTTCAGGCGGACCACGGCCAGCGCCATGTAGCCGGTGCGCTCCAGATCGACCTCCGCGCGGTAGCCGGTGATCACCTCGGCCGCTTCCAGCCGGCGTACCCGTTCCGTCGTCGCCGACGGGCTCAGGTTGACCCGGCGCGCCAGCTCCGTGAAGGCGATCCGGCCGTCCCGCTGGAGCTCGCCGAGGATCGCCCAGTCCGTCGCGTCGAGATTCTCGGTCATCCGGCGAGATTACCGGGGGATCCACGGGCGAACCGGCTCTGAACAGGGAGGAATCCCTTCAGCCGGGCCTGGTCCGCTGGCTAGGCTCGACGGTGTGAAGATCGGAGTGAACGTCCTCAATTTCGGCCCCGGCACCGACCCCGGAGGCCTGCGGGACGCAGCCCGGACCGTCGAAGGCCTGGGCTTCGACCTGCTGATGCTCTCGGACCACATCGCCATCACCCCCGACGTCGCCGCACGCTATCCCGCCCCCTTCTACGAACCCTTCACCACCCTGTCCTGGCTCGCCGGCCAGACGACCGGGATCCGGCTCGGTACGACCGTCCTCATCGCCCCCTACCGGCACCCGCTGCTCACCGCCCGCATGGCGGCCAACCTGGACCAGCTGAGCGGCGGGCGGTTCGTCCTCGGCGTGGGGGTGGGGTGGGCGCGGCAGGAGTTCGCCGCCCTCGGGATCCCCTTCGAGCGCCGCGGGCGGCTCACCGACGAGCACTTGCGAGCCGTACGGGCCGCGTGGGCGGACACCGCCGACTACGGGGACGTACGGATCCCCGTCTGGGTCGGCGGCAACAGCGACGCGGGGCTGCGGCGGGCCGTGCGGCTCGGGGACGCATGGCATCCGCTGCGCCCCGCACTGCCCTGGCTGCGCGAGGCCGCGGTCAGGCTGGAGGAGTACGCGGACCAACAGGGCCTGCCCGTGCCCGCGCTGGCCCCCCGTATCGCCCTCAAGCCCACCGCGGAGCCGGTCGGCGGACCGGGGCGGCTCGCCGGGGAGGGCACGATCGACCAGATCATGGAGGATCTGGAGCAACTGCGGCTGCTGGGAGCCGAGTCCGTCGTACTCGACCACTACGGCGGCGACCCCCGCGAGACCTGCCGGCCCCAGCCGGGGTGGGAGGCACTGGCCACGGTGGCCGCACGGCTCGGACTTCCCGCGAGGGAAGACGGAGACGGCGACATGACCGGCGAGAACATCGGAACGGAGTCGACATGAGCGTCACGACCGGGGACCACGCCCTTCTGCGGCGGGCCATCGCGCTCGCCGGGAAGGCCCGGGACGGCGGTGACCCGCCCTTCGGGTCGCTGCTCGCGGGGCCGGACGGGACGGTGCTGGCCGAGGAGTACAACACGACCGTCACCGGGCGGGACATCACCGCGCACCCGGAGTTGAAGCTCGCGCGGTGGGCCGCCCGGGAACTGGACGCGGCCACCGCGGCCCGGACCACCCTGTACACCAGCTGCGAGCCGTGCGGGATGTGCGAGCCGGTCATCCGGCTGGCGGGGCTGGGGCGGGTGGTGTTCGCCCTGTCCGGCGCGCAGCTGCAGGACATCCGGCCGGCGAGCGGCCGGCCGGACGTACCGCAGGACGGGCCCGCACTGCTCGACGAGGTACGGGCCGTGGTGGAGGGGTACTACCGCTGACCTGCCCCCGTCCTGGGGCCGGTCGTCGTCAGCGGGTGCGGGTGCGGAGCTCGCGCTTGAGGACCTTTCCGCTTGCGTTGCGCGGGAGTTCGGAGACGAACTCCACCTCGCGCGGCACCTTGTAGTTGGCCATCTCCCGGCGTGACCAGGCAATCAGGTCGTCGGAGGTGAGGACCGCGCCGGGGCGGCGGACCGCGTACGCCTTGCCGACCTCGCCCAGGCGCGCGTCGGGGATCCCGACCACGGCGATGTCGGCGATGTCGGGGTGCAGGCCGAGGAGTTGCTCGATCTCGGCGGGGTAGGCGTTGAAGCCGCCGACGATGAACATGTCCTTGATCCGGTCGGTGATGCGCAGGTTCCCGGCGGCGTCGAGCACGCCGACGTCCCCGGTGCGCAGCCAGCCCTCGGGGGTGATGGCCTCGGCGGTCTCGGTCGGGTCCTCGAAGTAGCCGCGCATGACGTTGTGACCGCGTACCCACACCTCCCCGGCCCGGCCCGTGGGCTGGGGTGCGCCCTCCTGGTCCACGATCCGGACCTCCGTGCCGGGGATGGCCCGGCCCGAGGTCGACGCGATGATCTCCGCCGGGTCGCCGCGGCGGCACATGGTGACGATGCCGCTCGCCTCGGAGAGCCCGTACGCGGTGAGGACGGTGCCGATGTGCAGCTCGCCGCGGAGCCGCTCCACGAGCTGGAGCGGGACCACGGCCGCGCCGGTGACGACCAGGCGCAGGGCGGACAGGTCGTGGTGGTCGCGCTGGGGGTGGTCGAGGAGGGACTGGTGGAGGGTGGGCGGGCCCGGGAGTACGGAGATCTGCTCGGCGGCGATGTTGGCGAGGACGGTGTCCACGTTGAAGACGGGCTGGGGGACCATCGTGGCCCCGCGCATCAGGCAGGCGATGACCCCGGCCTTGTAGCCGAAGGTGTGGAAGAAGGGGTTCACGATCAGGTAGCGGTCGCCCTCGCGCAGTCCGGCGAGCTCGCTCCAGACCTCGTAGCAGCGCAGGGACTGGGCGTGGGAGATGACGGCGCCCTTGGGGCTGCCGGTGGTGCCCGAGGTGAAGATGATGTCCGAGGGGGCGCTCGCGGGGATCGCGTCCGTACGGGCGCGGACGGCCTCGGCGGACACGGAGTCGCCGCCGGTCAGGAACTCCTTCCAGGTGCGGAAGGAGTCGGGGGCGTCGTCGGACAGGACGACGACCTGCTCCAGGTGGGGCAGGCCGGGCAGCGGCCCGGAGCCCTCGCCGTCGGCGGCGGCGCGGCGCAGGGAGGCGACGTAGGAGGTGCCGAGGAAGGTGCCGGTGACGAAGAGGAGCCGGGCGCGGCTGCGCTGGAGGACGTAGGCGGCTTCGGAGCCCTTGAAACGGGTGTTGAGGGGGACGAGGACGGCTCCGGCGGAGACGGCGCCGAGGGCGGAGACGATCCACTCGAGGGTGTTGGGCGCCCAGACGGCGACCCGGTCGCCCGGTTCCACGCCGGCGGCCATGCAGGCGGCCGCGGCCCGCTCGACGCGCTCGCCGAGCTGCGCGTAGTCGATCCGCACCCGCCCGTCGACCACGGCCTCACGGTCGGCGTAGCGCGCGGCGGCGTCCCGGACGAGCCCGCCGATGCTGGTCCAGGCGAGGTCCCCGCGGTGCTCCTGGCCGGGGCCGGCGGGGTGGACCCGGCCCTCCGGGACGGCCTGGGCGGCTGGGGTCGCCGGCCCGGACCCGGGCTCGGGCTCGGACCCGGAATCGGACCCGGAATCGGACCCGGAATCGGACCCGGAATCGGCGCCCGCTGCAGCGGTACCGGCCCGCGGTCCCGCTCCCGGCGCCGGAGGCGCCCCCGTCATGTCCGCGACCCCGCGTGCGCCCTCGTCCTCGTCCATCGTCCGCCCTCCCGCGATCCCAGTAGCTGACTATCCGTCAGATTAGCTGTAGCCTTCGCGGCTGTCAGTACTGGTGCACCCCGGAGGTGGCGATGGCGGCAACGCTCAAGGACGCTACGGCGATAGTCGGCATCGGGCAGACCGCCTTTGCCAAACAACTGCCGCAGTCCGAAAAGGAACTGGCCTGCCGGGCCATTCTCACGGCACTCGACGACGCGGGCATAGACCCGTCCGAGGTGGACGCCTTCTCCTCCTACACGATGGAGGAAACCGACGAGGTGGAGGTCGCCAAAGCCATCGGCGCCGGCGACGTCACCTTCTTCTCCAAGATCGGCTACGGCGGCGGCGGTTCCTGCGCCACCGTCGGCCACCTGGCCGCCGCCGTCGCCACCGGCCAGGCGAGCGTCGGCGTGGCCTGGCGTTCGCGCAAGCGCGGCTCGGGGCCGCGGCCGTGGAAGAACACGGCCGTCCAGCTCCCCACCCCCGGCCAGTGGACGCGCCCCTTCGGCCTGCTGCGCCCGGCCGACGAGATCGGCATGCTGGCCCGCCGCTACATGCACGAGTACGGCGCCACCCGCGACCACCTCTTCAACGTCGCGATGGCCTGCCGCAACCGGGCCAACGAGAACCCGGCCGCGATGATGTACGAGCGCCCGCTGACCCGCGAGATGTACATGACCGCCCGCATGATCAGCGACCCGCTCTGCCTCTTCGACAACTGTCTGGAGACCGACGGCGCCCTGGCCTGCGTCATCGTCAGCGCCGAACGCGCCCGCGACTGCCGGCAGAAGCCCGTCTACGTCCACTCCGTCGCCCAGGGCCTGCCCTCCCAGCACCACGGCATGGTCAACTACTGGAACGACGACCCGCTGTCCGGCCCCGCCTGGACCGCCGCCCGACACCTGTGGAAGCAGGCCGACTTCGGCCCCCAGGACGTGGACGTCGCCCAGATCTACGACGCCTTCACCCCGCTGATCCCGCTCTCCCTCGAGGGCTACGGCTTCTGCGGACGCGGCGAAGGCGCCTCCTTCACCGAGGGGGGCGCCCTGGAGATCGGCGGCCGGCTCCCCATCAACACCGGCGGCGGCGGCCTCAGCGAGGCCTACGTCCACGGCTTCAACCTGATCAACGAGGGCGTCAAGCAGCTCCGCGGCGTCTCCACCGCCCAGGTGCCCGACGCCGCGACCTGCCTGGTGACCGCGGGCGAGGGTGTCCCGACGTCCGCCATCCTGCTGCGAGCCTGAGGAGCTGACGAAGATCATGACCACCACCACGCCCGCGACGCCGGCGGCATCCGCGGCGTCCTCGGATCCCGGGACACCTGCGGACGAGCTCCTCCTCCCCGTCCCCGACGGGGACGGCGCCCCCTTCTGGGAGTACGCCGCCCAGGGCGAACTCCGCGTCCAGGCCTGCGCGGCGCCCGCCTGCGGGAAACTGCGCTTCCCGCCCCGCCCCTGCTGCCCGCACTGCCGGTCCTTCGACTCCGAATGGCGCCTGATGAGCGGCCGGGGCCGGATCTGGTCGTACGTACGGCCGCACCCGCCGCTGCTGCCCGCGTACGCCGCGCAGGCCCCGTACAACGTGATCCTCGTGGAGCTGGCCGACGCCCCGCAGATCCGCCTCGTCGGGAACCTCGTCACCGCCGCCGACGCCCCGCTGGACTCGATGGACCCGGCGCGGCTGCGCATCGGCGCACGCGTCCAGGTCGTGTTCACCGAGACGGGCGGCATGGCGGTGCCCCGCTGGATGCTGGAGAAGTCGTGACGGCCGACCGGGCACCGGGACTGCGGGTGGAGCGGGACAAGTCCACCGGGGTCGCGGTCGTCACCCTGGACCGGGAGCGCAAGCACAACGCGATCGACCTGGCGACGGCAGCCGAACTGGCCCGGGTCTGGCGGGAGTTCCGCTACGAGGACGACGTACGGGCGATCGTGCTGACGGGCGCCGGGCAGGCGGCCTTCTGCACGGGCATCGACCGGGGCGTGGAGGTGCCGCAGCCCTCCTCGCCGTACTCGGTGGACGACCCGCTCGTCGCCATCGGGCCGAAGGCGAACGACCTGTGGAAGCCGGTGGTCGCCGCCGTCAACGGCATGGCCTGCGGCGGGGCGTTCTACCTGCTGGGCGAGTCGGAGTTCATCGTCTCCTCCGCGTCCGCGACCTACTTCGACCCGCACACCAGCTACGGGATGGTCAGCGCCTACGAGGCGATCTACATGGCGCAGCGCATGCCCTTCGGCGAGGCCGCCCGGATGTCCCTGATGGGCACGGCGGAACGGCTCTCCGCACGGCGGGCGTACGAGATCGGCCTGGTGTCGGAGCTGGCGGAGCCCGAGGCGCTGCTCCCGGCGGCCCTGCGGGCGGCCGAGACGCTGGCCGGTTTCCCGACGGAGGCCGTGCAGGGCACCGTACGGTCCCTGTGGGCGGCGAAGCAGGCCACCCTCCAGCAGGCACTGGCGCAGGCTCCGGGGCTGGTGGCCCTGGGGAACCTGCCGCCCGAGCGGCAGGCGGAACTGTTCGCCGGCCGGCGGGGGGCGGGACCGGAGCCCCGGATCCGCTGAGCAGGGCGAGGCGGGGGCCCCTTCCCGGGTCCCCGCCGACGACAGGCCCTAGCGGGTCTTCTTCGTGGACCTGGGCTTCGGCTTGCTCGGAGTCTTGCCACCCGTGCCGGTGCCGGAGGTGGAGGTCGACGTCGGGGTGGGCGACGCGCTCGAAAGGGTCTGGATCGTGCCCACCGTGCAGCGCGTGACCTCGCCCGCCTTGGCCGCGCTCGTCATCGGCAGGTCGACCGTCCGGCTCTCGCCCGCCTTGAGCGCGAGGTCCACGGAGCCGGAGTCGACCCGGCCGGACGCGCCCTCGAAGACCAGCGGGACGCGGAAGGTGTACCCGTTGACCGCGTCGGAGGTGACCTTGAGCGTGGCCTTCGGCCGGCCCGGGCCGGCGCAGGTGACGACCTCGGCGTGGGCGGGCGGCACGGTCGCGGTGGGCGTGGCCGAAGCCGTCGAGCCGCTGCCGGACCCGCTGCCGGACCCGCTGCCGGAGCTGCCGGAGCTTCCGTAGCTCTTCGACTTCGACTTCGACTTGCTCTTGGAGCTGGAGCACCCGCCCCCGCCCCCACTGCTCTTGCTCTTGCCGCTGCTGCCGCCCGACGACGAGAACCCCGTCAGCGCGAGCACCACGCCCACCAGTACCGCCGTGACCCTGACCCGACGCCCTGTGACCACCATGACCGCTCCCTCATCCCCGTCGCACAACGGGCGGCACGTTATCAGGGGCATGACATGAGCGTTTCCGCCCCGCCTCCGCGTGCGGGGACCGGAGGGCGGGCGTAGCGTCGGGATCGAGATCCAGACCCACTCCCCCGGAGGGCCGGGCATGATCCGCAACGTACTCGGCTCGATCTTGGGTCTGATCGGAGCGACGGCCGCCGTCTGGAGCCCCTTCCGTGCCTGGTACGACGGCCGTCACGGACGCGACTACCGCATCGAGGAGCTCTTCAGCTCCGCCGGGATCACGGACGACAAGGCCGCCCTGCTGGGCTCGATCCTGCTGCCGTTCCTCTTCGCCGCCCTGCTCGCGCTGGTCGCGATCGTGCTGCGCTCCCGGCTGCTCATGGCCTTCTCCGGGGTCGTCGTCCTCGGCTTCGCCGTGCTCTGGATGGTCCGCCAGGGCCAGGCCGCGGGCAGCCTCTCCGTCGGCGGCGACGGCACGGGGCTCGGCGAGGGCCTCGCCAACGCCTTCGGCGGGGGCGCGCTGCTCATCCTCGCGGCGGCCGTGATGAGCGGCCGCCCCCGCCGCCGCGACCGGCGCGCTCCGGACCCGGAGCCGGACCCGGTGCCCGACTCGGACCAGACCCCGGCGCCGGTCGAGTACCCGGCCCATCCCCCGGCCCCGGCGGCCTGGCCGACCCCGCCGCACGACCACTCGTAGGCCGC
The DNA here is from genome assembly GCF_042730015.1 of Streptomyces sp. NPDC059957. NCBI lineage: Bacteria > Bacillati > Actinomycetota > Actinomycetes > Kitasatosporales > Streptomycetaceae > Streptomyces > Streptomyces sp. NPDC059957. Next base: position 60,980 of record NZ_JBHWMB010000040.1, read on the forward strand.
TCGTAGGCCGCTCGTAGACCGCTCGTGGACCCGCCCTGACATGACGGCGGCCCCGTCCCCCTGAGGGGGCGGGGCCGACCAGCCGTTGCGGGCGGGGTGGGGATCAGGCCTCGACGACGCCGGACGCCGCGATCTCGATCTTGCCCTTGGTGGAGCCCGAGGGGGAGCCGAGCTTCTCGATCGCGTCGACGATCTCCTTGCCCTCGACGACCTCGCCGAAGACGACGTGCTTGCCGTCGAGCCAGGAGGTGACGACGGTGGTGACGAAGAACTGCGAGCCGTTGGTGTTGCGGCCGGCGTTCGCCATCGACAGGAGGTACGGACGGTCGTGCTTGAGGGTGAAGTTCTCGTCGGCGAACTTCTCGCCGTAGATGCTCTTGCCGCCCGTGCCGTTGTGGTTGGTGAAGTCACCGCCCTGCAGCATGAACTGCGGGATGACGCGGTGGAAGCCGGAGCCGGCGTAGCCGAAGCCGTTCTGGCCCGTGCACAGCTCGCGGAAGTTCTGGGCGGTCTTCGGGACGACCTCGTCGAAGAGGCTGAAGACGATGCGACCGGCGGGCTTGCCGTCGATGTTGATGTCGAAGAATACGTTGCTCATGGGGTCCATCCTGTCACTCCCGGTGCGGTGCGCGCCCCCGAGGGGGCCGCGACCCGGCCCCCGAACGGCTCAGCCCCAGCTCAGGCGGGCGGCCGAGCCGGGGCTGAGCGGGGTCAGCCGCCCGTACGGGTCCCCGTGCCCTTGGCGGCGTCCAGCGCGTAGACGCAGCGGTCCTTGCTGCACGCGTAGACCACGCCCGCCTCGGCCACCGGGGCTCCGGTGATCTCCCCGCCGGTGGCCAGCTTCCAGCGGAGCTGGCCGCCCGCCGCGTCGAGGGTGTAGAGGCAGTGGTCGGCCGATCCGAAGTGGACCCGGCCGTCCGCGACCGCCGGGGAACCGGTGATCTCGCCGCCCGCCGCGAAGCGCCACTTCGGGGTGCCGGTGACCGCGTCGAGCGTGTACACGGCGCTGCCCGCGCCCAGGTGGACGTTGCCCGCGGCGACCAGGACCGGGTCGGCGGACTGCCGGGGCTCGGTGGCGATGCGCCAGCGGTCCTTGCCGGTGGCCGCGTCCAGGGCGTAGACGGTGCCCAGGTAGTCCGCGAGGTAGACCCCGCCGCCCGTGACGGCCGCGCCGGGGGCGAAGGCCGGGGGCGCGAGGAACACGGCGGGGGCCTCGAAGTGCCAGCGGACCCGGCCCGAAGCCCGGTCGACGGAGATCACCCGGGTGCCGGCGGCGACGTAGACGTTGCCGTCGGGGGCGGGCGTGACCCGTACGGGCACGTTCCCGCAGGCGGCGGCGTCGCCGACCGGGTACGACCAGGACTCGCGGCCGGAGCGGGCGTCCAGGGCCCGCAGCCGGGCGTCCTGCCACACGTAGACCGTGCCGTCGTGCAGCACGGGGGCCGCCTCGGCGGTCTCGAACTCGCTCTGCGCGCCGGTCAGCTCCCACAGCTTGTGCCCGCTGGACGACTCCCAGGCCTGTACGCCGCCTCCGCGCGTGGCGGTGACGACGGTGCCCCGGTCCGCGCGCAGGGCGTACACCCAGGCATCGGCGGACAGCCGCCAGCGCTCGGAGCCGTCGGTGGCGTCCAAGGCGTAGAGGGAGGGGCCGTCGGAGGCGTGGATGCGCCCGTCGGAGACGGCCATGGACCAGGCGACGTCACGGGTCTTGAACTGGCGGCGGCCGCTGGCCACGTCCAGGGCGTGCACCTCGAAGGAGGTCACGTAGAGCAGTTCGCCGGCGACGGTCGGGGTGCCCCAGACCTCGTTCGACATCCGGAACCGCCAGGGCCGCCAGCGGCCGCTGTCCGGGGCCGGGCCGGGGTTCGGTACGAGGACCGAGGGCGCGGGGCCCGCCACCGGGGTACCGGCGGGCGGCCGGATCCAGCCGGTCGCCGAGTCCGCGGCGGCGGCGTGGGCGGCCGGCGCCGAGGCGGAGGCCTGCGGGCCCGGCCCGATCGGCACCGGGGAGCCGCCGAGCCGCACGGGCTCGCCGGAAGGCGCCATCGGAGGGCGCTCGGGCCGCTGCGGGACGGCCTGGCCGGTCCGCGGGTCGGTCCAGGGGTCGGCGCCGCCGCGCTGGCGGCGGTGCGTGGCCGGACCGGACGCGGGACCGGACCCGTGGCCGGACGCGCGGCCGGACGCGGGACCGGGCCCGACGCTCTCGATGGGCGCGGAGACGCCGGCCCGGGGAAGCGCCGGCTTCGGCACGGCGGCCGCCGCCGCGGCGGCAGCGGCGTTGCGGTGGCCGGCCCGCCGGGCCTCGATCATCGCGACGGCCCGCTCGGGCAGCCACGCCGAGGCGGTACCGCTCTCGTCGCCGCCCTCGAAGAGGTGCGGGGCGAGCTGCGCCTGCAGGTCGGCCGGGGTCGGCCGCTGCGTGGCGTCCATCTGCATGCAGGAGTCGATCAGCGGGCGGAGCTCGTCGGGGAGCCCCTCCAGGTTGGGGCCCTCGCGCAGCAGCATGAAGACCGTCTCCACCGGGTTCGCCCCGTGGTACGGCGGGTGCCCGGTGGCGGCGAAGACCAGCGTGGAGCCGAGCGAGAACACGTCGCTGGCGCCCTTGACGCTGCGCGAGTCCTTGGCCTGCTCCGGCGACATGTACGCGGGGGTGCCGACGGCCACGTTCGTCATGGTCAGGCGGGTGTTGGAGACCCCGCTGGCGATGCCGAAGTCGATCACGCGCGGGCCGTCCTCGACGACGAGCACGTTGGAGGGCTTCAGGTCGCGGTGGACCAGGCCCGCGCCGTGGATGGACTGGAGCGCCTCGGCGATGCCGGCGGCGAGCCACCGTACGGCCTGCGCGGGCATGGGCCCGCACTCGTGGACGATCTCCTCCAGCGAGGGCGCCGGTACGTACGCGGTGGCCAGCCACGGCACGGCCGCGCGCGGATCGGCGTCGACGACGGCCGCGGTGTAGAAGCCGGACACGGCACGGGCCGCCTCCACCTCACGGGTGAAGCGGACGCGGAACAGCTGGTCCTCGGCGAGCTCGGTGCGCACCGTCTTGATCGCCACCCGGCGTCCGGACGCCGACCGCGCGAGATAGACCAGCCCCATGCCGCCGGCGCCGAGCCGTCCCAGCACCTCGAAGGGGCCGATCCGTCTCGGGTCGTGCTGCGTCAGCTGCTCCACCACTCGCCTCCACACCCATCCCCGTACGGGATCCCTCGCGGGCCCCGCTCTTCCAGCCATCGCCGGTGGCGTCGCCGTCATCGCCGTCACGCCACCGGATGCGCGCGAGCCGCCGCGGGTCCCTGCCCCGTGCAGCGTCTCACCCCCGGGGGCCGCCCGGGTCGCGCACCCCCGATTCTGTCAGGCCCGCGCCCGGTCCGGCCCCGGCACGGCGGGTGGCCGTGCACGCGGCTTCGTGGACGCCGTACAACCCATGGGGGGTGTCGTGGGTCTAGCCCCCGTTCAGCTCGTCACTGTCCGGGGGGATCCGTGCGTCACCGTTTGACTTCAGCCGTCGTCGTCACCACAACCGTGCTGGGGGGCCTGGTTGTCGCGGAGGCGGCGCAGGCCATACCGGGGGCGGCGCAGGCCGCCGTCGTACGGGGAACCGCGCAGGCCCCGTACGCCTCGGGTCCGGCGCAGGCCGTACCGGCACAGGCCTCGTCCGCTCCCTGTCCGCCGGAGATGTCCGCCCGGCAGGACGGGTCCCTCGTCGTCCAGAGCGCGTCGGACGGGACGGGCGTGCCCGACGGCCTCGTCGTCCATCTGCGGGACAGGAAGACGGGCCTGCGCGTCGCCTCGGTCACCGCGTTCCGCAAGGTGACCGACCCGGAGGGCATCCTCCTCGGCTTCCAGCTGGTCTCGGAGCCGCTCAAGCCGGCCGCCCTCGGGATCTACACGCTCGAAGTCGGCTCCGCGGCCGAGCCCGTCGTCTGCGGGGACTTCGACTACCGGCTGCGCGCGGTGGTCACCCGGGTCGACGTGGCGGGCGGAGTGTCCCTCGACCGTCTGACGACCACCGTGTCGGCGGACGTGACCACCTTCGACCCGCGGACCGGGGCGAGCGCCCCGCTGCGGAACACCAAGGTCCGCATCTCCGGTGAGCGCACCTCGCAGGAGGCGACCACGGACGCGCAGGGCCACCTGTCCGCTCCGTTCGCCTTCCGGGGTACGGAGAACCACACCGAGGTGCACGTCGACGTCCTGGAGACCCCGGACATGAGCCCCGGGGGGCGCGGCGAAACCGCGCGCGCGGTCCGCCAGAAGGCCGAGATCCTCCTCGACCCCGAATCCCGGAAGATCAAGACCCGCTACGGTTCGATCGTCAAGATCACGGGCCGGGCCGTCCGGAGCGCCGGGGACGGGACGCAGAAGCCCGTCCCCGAGGGCACGCCGATGCTCGCGGACCTCACCGGCGAGCCCAGGACGACGGCGGACGGGCGGTTCGAGCGGCAGCTGCGGATGGTCCACGACCGCCCGGTGAAGACCACGTGGGCGGGAGGCAGGTCCCCGTGGCTGAAGTACGCGGTCGCCGACACGGAGGCCGAGGTCGTCGAGGCCGGCTACTTCACGGACGTCAAGGCCACCATCGACTCCGCCAAGCGCGTGACGTTCACCGGCGCCCTCGCCCACCGGCCCCTCACCCGGACCGTCACCGATGTCGAGGTGCAGTACTCGGCCGACGGCAGGACGGACTGGAAGACGCGCGGGGAGTTCACCGTGGACTTCGGCTCCGCCCGGTTCGACGAGACCCTGCCGGGCGAGGCGGACGGCTACTGGCGGCTCCGGTACGCCGCCGCGCCGCGCATGCAGGGCTCCGTCACCGAGCCGGTCCGGCTGACCCGGACCGACACGGACTTCGAGTCGTTCCGCGCGGCGCCGGGGACGGTGCGCAAGGGGCAGACCTTCTCCCTCGCGGGCACGCTCAACCACGAGAGCCCGGCGAAGCCCTTCGGCGGGCAGCTGGTGCTGTTCTACTTCCAGCCCGACGGCAGCCGCGACTACGTCTACCGGGGCTATGCGAAGACCGCCGCGGACGGCACCTTCGCCCACGAGTTCACCGCCGACGCGACCGGCACCTGGATCGCCCGCTACAGCGACGCCGACGGCCTGCACTTCAACGTGAGGAGCCGCCGGGAGCACCTCGACGTGAACCCTTAGTCGTAGGGGCCCGTACGAGGGCGGGCCCGCATGAGGGCGGGACCGTACGAGGACGGGACCGGCTAGCCGCCCGTCCTCGTCCGCGGCTCCGAGAGGAGCCCGAAGACCGCGCCCTGATTGTCGGCGACCACCGCGATGCGCCCGTACGGGGTGTCGAAGGGGTCGGCGGTGACCCGGCCGCCGAGGCGCTGCACCATCGCCACGGACTGGTCGCAGTCCGGGACGGCGAAGTACGCGAGGTAGTGCGCGGGCATGATCTCCGGGAAGGCGTCGGTGATGAGGCTGCGCCCCAGGACGGCGGTCTCCGAACCGGCCGCGGTGCCCGGCGGCGACCAGACGCGGTACTCGATGCCCGACTCGTCGTCGTTCTGGTCCTCCGGGACGTAGCCGAAGACCTTGGCGTAGAAGACGTCCACGGCGTCGCGGGCCCGGGTGTACACCTCGGACCAGCAGTACGTGTAGGGCTCGTTCTGGGCGTCGAAGCCGTGGTGGGTGCCGGGCTGCCACAGCCCGAAGACCGCCCCGCCGGGGTCGGCGGCCATCGCGGCGGTCCCGTAGGGGCCGACCGGCATCGGGTCCATCACCATCTGGCCGCCGGCGGCGCGGATGCGCTGCGCGCAGGCGTACGCGTCGGTGGTGTAGAGGTAGATCCCCCAGACGGTCGGCATGCGGCCGTCGGGCTTGGGGGCGAGGGCGGCGACGTTGCGGCCGCGGCTGTAGGCCTGGGTGTAGTGGCCGTACTCGGCTCCCGCGCTGTCGGCGAAGGTCCACCCGAAGAGCTCACCGTAGAAGCGCTTGCCGGCTTCCACGTCCGGCAGGGAGGCGTCGACCCAGCAGGGTGAGCCTTCCGCGAATGCGGCCATGAGCCCGGTTCCTTCCGTTGTGCGGGGGTGTGCGAGGGTGTGCACCCTCCGCGCACGTTCTGCCTCGCTCGCCCAGCCATGTCCTCCGGATCATGATGTGCCCGAAAACTTGTCCACAGCCTGTTGATAAGACTATTCGGGGGATAGGGTCCGAACCCGGACGGCGCGCCCGGGGCGCCCGCCCGGCCGGAATCGGTCGCGGCGACGGGTCGGGACGGGCTTACGCCCAGGCCAGGCGTCCCGTAACCCCATTTGCAGGCGGCCGAATCGCGCGCCGATCACCCCTCGGTAAGCTGACGGCATGACAGGACAAGTACGCACCGTCGACGGCCGCGTTGCCGGCCGGCGCGGTCAGGCGACGAGGCAGAAGCTGCTCGACTGCCTCAGCGAGATGCTCAGCTCCTCGCCGTACCGCGACGTCAAAGTGATCGACGTCGCCCGCAAGGCCGGTACCTCCCCCGCGACCTTCTACCAGTACTTCCCGGACGTCGAAGGCGCCGTCCTGGAGATCGCGGAGCGCATGGCCAACGAGGGCGCGCAGCTGACCTCGCTGGTCGAGGGGCGCGCGTGGGTCGGCAAGGCGGGATGGGCGGCGGCGGAGGAACTCGTCGACGGCTTCCTGGAGTTCTGGCGGCGCAACGACGCGATCCTGCGGGTCGTCGACCTCGGCGCGGCCGAGGGCGACAAGCGGTTCTACAAGATCCGCATGAAGATCCTCAACTCCGTCACCAACTCCCTCACGGAGTCGATGAAGGAGCTGCAGGCCAAGGGCAAGGTCGACAAGGACATCAGCCCGGCGGCGATGGCCGGTTCGCTGGTCGCCATGCTGGCCGCGGTCGCCTCGCACCAGAAGGGCTTCACCACCTGGGGCGTCAAGCAGGCGGAACTGAAGCCGAACCTGGCGCTCCTGGTCCACCTGGGCATCACGGGCAAGAAGCCCACGAAGTAAGCGGCGGACCCCCACCGGGTCCGCCGCGCCTTCGGCGGCCGCTCGCGCCGCCGCCTTCACCCCTTACAGGGCCTCAACCCCCTTGCGGGACTTCTGCCGTGATCAGCGACGCTCCAGGCGGAACAACCGGATCTCGCGCTCGATGCGCGCCTGGTACGCCGCGTACGGCGGCCAGAACTTCAGCACCGCCTGCCACGCCGCCGCGCGTTCCTCACCCGCCAGCAGGCGGGCGCGTACGGCGATGTCCTGACCCTTCCAACTCACGTCGGCGTCAGGGTTCTTGAGCAGGTTCCCGGTCCATGCCGGGTGTCCGGGGCGGCCGAAGTTCGAGCCGATCAGGATCCAGCTCGCCCCGTCCTGCTCCGGCATGCACGCGAGCGGGGTGGTGCGCGGTTCGCCGGTTTTGGCTCCCTTGGCGGTGAGGATCACGCCGGGGAGCATCTGGGCGCTGAGGATGACCTTGCCGCGGGTCAGCTTGTGCACCGCCTTGTCCATGGCGGGGATGAAGTGCGGTGCGATCTTGGCGAACAGCATGGTCGAGGAGACCTTCTGCATCAGCTTGACTCCGGGCGCCATCAGACGGCCACCTTCTCGTTCCGTGGGGCGGGGGCAGGGGCTGGTGCGTGCACGGGGGCGGCGGCAGGAGCGGGGGCCGCGGGGGCGAACAGCCCGGCGGCTTCCGCGGCGTGGGCGCGCAGCCGGTGGACGGGGCCGAAGAGCAGTTCGTCGGCGGCCGCCCGCTTGAAGTAGAGGTGCGCGTCGTGCTCCCAGGTGAAGCCGATGCCGCCGTGCAGCTGGATGGCCTCGCCGGCGGTGATCCGCAGCGCTTCCAGTGCCTGGGCCAGGGCGAGTCCGCCCTGCTGCGGGTCCCAGGCGGCGTAGTAGGCGGCCGAGCGGGCCGCCTGGACCTGTACGTAGAGGTCGGCGAGGCGGTGCTTGACCGCCTGGAACGAGCCGATGGCCCGGCCGAACTGCTCGCGCTGCTGTACGTACTCCACGGTGCGGGCGAGCGCCTGCCCGGCCGCGCCGACCGCCTCGGCGGCCAGGACGGCGGCGGCGCCGCGTCCGGTGGCGGCGAGGGCTCCGGCCACGTCGACGTCCTCGCCGCCGCCCAGCAACTCCGCTTCGACATCGCGGAGTTGGACCCGCCCCTGCGGGCGGGTCTCGTCCAGGGTGGTCTGCCGCGCCCGTACGAGGCCGGGCGCGTCCTCCCGTACGAGGAACAGCAGGGTGCGGCTGCGGGCGAAGCCTCCCGTGTGCGCGGCGACCAGCAGCAGCGAGGCGCTGTGCCCGTCGAGCACCTGGGCGACCTCCCCGTACAGCCGCCAGCCGCCGTCCACGGCGCGGGCCTGCACCCCGCCGGCCCGGCCGCCGCCGGCCCAGTCGCCGGGGGCGTTGTCCCCGGTCAGCGCGAGGGCGGTGGCCAGGGCGGGGCCGGGTACGGCGAGCGCGGCGGTGAGCCCGCCCGCCGCGAGCGGCGGGAGCAGGGTGGAGCGCTGGGCGTCGGTCCCCAGAGCGGTGATCAGCGGCACGGCGAGCACGGCGGTGGCCAGCAGTGGCGAGGGCAGCAGCACCCGCCCGGTCTCCTCGCAGGCCAGGGCCAGGTCGGCGGGGGCGCAGCCGACGCCTCCGTACTCCTCGGCCACGGCGATGCCCGGCAGTCCGAGCTGCCGGGCGAGCTGCTGCCACAGCTCGCGGTCGTGTCCGGCGGCGGTGCGGACGGCGGCCTTGACCTCGTCCGGGCCGCAGCGTTTGCCCAGGATCTCGCGCAGGGTACGTCGCATCTCGTCCTGCTCCGCGGTGAAGGCGGCATCCATCGTCGGGCTCCTCCCCGTATCTGACGGGCCGTCATGTTAGGGCGAGCGGCGCCATAAGCACAGGGGGCGGACCTCCCGAAGAGGGTGAAGGGGATTCGAAGGCGGGGGTCCGAAGGGGGCACCTCTAGCATCTGACGGTACGTCAGTTGTACCGTCGGCTCCATGCCTGCCACGCCTGGACCCCTCTCCGCCTCCGCCGCCACGGCCACCACCGGCCCTCAGGCCCGGCCCCGCCGGGTCGCCGTCGTCGGCGTCGCCCTCTCGGACTGCGGCCGGGTGGACGGCCCCACCCCGTACGCCCTGCACGCGCAGGCCGCCCGCCGGGCCCTGGCCGACTCCGGCCTGGACCGCTCGGTGATCGACGGCTTCGCCTCGGCCGGACTCGGCATCCTGGCGCCCGTGGAGGTCGCCGAGTACCTGGGCCTGCGCCCCACCTGGGTCGACTCCACCTCGGTCGGCGGCTCCACCTGGGAGGTCATGGCCGCCCACGCCGCCGACGCCATCGCCGCCGGCCACGCCAACGCCGTCCTCCTCGTCTACGGCTCCACCGCGCGCGCCGACATCAAGGCCCGCCGCCGCACCTCGAACCTCTCCTTCGGCGCCCGCGGCCCCCTGCAGTTCGAGGTCCCGTACGGGCACACGCTGGTCTCCAAGTACGCGATGGCCGCGCGCCGCCACATGCACGAGTACGGCACGACGCTGGAGCAGCTCGCCGAAGTGGCCGTGCAGGCACGGGCGAACGCCGCCACCAACCCGGACGCGATGTTCCGCGACCCCATCACGGTCGACGACGTCCTGTCCTCCGGGATGATCGCGGACCCCTTCACGAAGCTGAACTGCTGCATCCGCTCGGACGGCGGCTGCGCCATCCTGCTGGCCGCGGAGGACTACGTACCGGACACGGCCAAGGAGCCCGTGTGGATCCTCGGCTCCGGCACCGCCGTCTCGCACACCACGATGTCGGAGTGGGAGGACTTCACCGTCTCCCCCGCGGCCGTCTCGGGCCGCCAGGCCTTCGCCCGCGCCGGGCTCACCCCGGCGGATGTGGACCTGGCCGAGATCTACGACGCCTTCACCTATATGACCCTGGTCACTCTGGAGGACCTCGGCTTCTGCGCGAAGGGCGAGGGCGGCGCATTCGTGGAGAAAGGCCGCCTCCTGCGGGACGGCGAATTCCCGGTCAATACGGACGGCGGCGGACTCTCCGCCTGCCATCCCGGCATGCGCGGCCTGTTCCTGCTCGTCGAGGCGGTACGCCAACTCCGCGGCGAGGCGGGCGAGGGCCAGGTGCGCAAACGCGGCGGAACCCTCCCACAGGTGGCCGTCGCCTCGGGCACGGGCGGCTGGTTCTGCTCGTCGGGCACACTCATTCTCGGACGGGACTGATCATCTTGTCGGTGCGGCTGCGTAGGCTCCCGGAGGGGCCGGACACCTCGGTGTCCACGGCCCTTACGGGGAAATCCAGCCATCACGGGGAACTGACTTGATATCGAACCTGCTGCGGCGTTCTCGCGCCGCTCTCGCCGTCACCGTCGCGACCGGCGCGCTCATCGCGGTCGGCGCACCGGCCCAGGCCGCACCATCCGGGCCGCCGACCCTGGCCGCCTCGGCCTTCCTGATGGACGGCACCACGGGCGCCACGCTCTCCAGCAAGCTGGGCGACACCAAGCGCGAGGTCGCCAGCACCACGAAGATCATGACGGCCTACGTCGTCCTCACCACGCCCGGCCTCAACCTCGACAAGCGGGTCACCGTCCAGCAGGCGTACCTGGACTACGTCAGGGACGAGGGAGGGAGCTCGGCCCACCTGAAGGCCGGCGCCACCCCGACCGTCCGCCGGCTGCTGTACGCGATGATGCTGCCCTCGGGCTGCGACGCCGCCTACGCGCTCGCCGACACCTTCGGCTCGGGCACGACCAGGGCGGCCCGCACCAAGGACTTCATCGCGAAGATGAACGCCAAGGCGAAGACCCTGGGCATGGCCAACACCACCTACGACAGCTTCGACGGCATCTCGCCCGCGGGCAAGGGCCTCTCCACCGCCCGCGACCTCGCGAAGCTCACCCGCGCCGCGATGAAGGTCACCACCTTCAAGTCGGTGGTGAAGACCTACTCCTACAGCAGCGACGGCACGTCCACGGACACCAAGTGGCTGAACAGCAACCTGCTGATCAACCCCACCAACGGCTACCGGACCCCGGGCGCCATCGGCGTCAAGACGGGTACCGGAACGAAGGCGGGCCAGTGCCTCGTCTTCTCCGTGACCCGCAACGGCAAGACCGTCATCGGCGTCCTGCTGAAGTCCGACGACCGCTACCCGGACGCGATCAAGCTCACCGACTGGGCCCTCGGCCCGGCCGCCGGCGCCCCGGCCAAGCGCAGCGTCGAGCGCATCCCGGACGTCCTCGACTGATGTCGTGACGCCCCGACGCCCTGATGTCGCGACATCCACGGGGGCGCTCCACCCGACCTCTCCGGCCGGGCGGGGCGCCCCCGTTCGTCATCCCTCGCAGCGAGGCCGGGCACGGGCCACGTACGCAAACACCACGAAACGGCCCACAGAGGGCCATCACCCCCGCCACGGGGAGCTGTTCCGCTCCTCCGGCACCCTCAATCCCGGACGCGACCGGTCTCCTTTCCGGGCGGGCTGCGTAAGCTCCCGGAGGGGCCGGCACCCAGGTGTCCACGGCCCCTTCGGGGAATCTCCAGCCATCACGGGAACTGACTTGATATCGAACCTGCTGCGGCGTTCTCGCGCCGCTCTCGCCGTCACCGTCGCCACGGGCGCGCTCCTGACGGTCACCTCGCCGGCCAACGCGGTCGCCGCGCCGCCGACGACCGCCTCCTCCGCCTTCGTGCTGGACGCCTCCACGGGCGCCACGCTCACCAGCAAGGCGGGCGACACCAAGCGTGAGGGGGCCAGCACCACGAAGATCATGACGGCTCTGGTCGTCCTCACCAGGTCGAGCCTCGACCTGGACAAGAAGGTCACGATCCAGCAGGAGCACCTGAACTACGTCGCCCGCGAGGGCGCGAGCTCGGCGTACCTGAAGGCCGGCGCCACCCCCACCGTCCGCCAGCTGCTGTACGCGATGATGCTGCCCTCGGGCTGCGACGCCGCCTACGCGCTCGCCGACACCTTCGGACAGGGCTCGACCAGGGCGGCACGCGTCCAGAGCTTCATCTCGAAGATGAACACCAAGGCTAAGGACCTTGGGATGACCAACACCCACTACGACACCTTCGACGGCATCTCGCGCGGCAACAACTACATCACCGCGCGCGACCTCGCGAAGCTCACCCGCACCGCGATGCGCTACACCCACTTCAAGGCGATCGTGAAGACCACCGCGTACAGCAGCGGCGGCACGTCCACCGTAGCCACGTGGAAGAACACCAACCTGCTGATCCAGCCCCGCCCCGGCGGGTACGCGGTCCCGGGCGCCATCGGCGTCAAGACCGGCACCGGCACGGCCGCGGGCAAGTGCATCGTCTTCGCCGCGACCCGCAACGGCAAGACCGTCATCGGCGTCCTGCTGAAGGACGAGGAGCGCTACGCGGACGCGATCAAGCTCATCGACTGGGCCGCCGGCCCGTCCACCACGTCGACGCTCCAGCGCAGCATCACCGAGCCCATCCCGGACGTCCTCGACTGATGTCGTGACGCCCTGACGCCCTGCTGAAGCACGCAGACGTCCACGGGGGCGCTCCGCCCGACCTCACCGGCCGGACGGGGCGCCCCCGTTCGGTCTTCCCGGTGTGCCGCCAAGGCCGCGTGGTGTTCGATTGAGACATGACGAGCGACGTGAGCAACGTGAACGACTTCCACACCACCCTGCACTCCCTGCGCGTCTGGGACGGCCCGCTGCCGTCCTTCGACACGGCCACCGCACCGGCCGACCCGCTCGACCTGTTCCGGGAGTGGTTCGTTCACGCCGCCAAGGCGGGGCAGCCCGAGCCGCACACGATGAGCCTGGCGACGGTGGACGCGCACGGCCGGCCCGACGTACGGACGCTCATGCTGCACGACGCCGACGAGCGCGGCCTGCACTTCGCCTCGCACTCCACCAGCACGAAGGGCCGGCAGCTGGCCGGGCAGCCGGCGGCGGCGCTGGGCTTCTACTGGCCCGCGGTGGCCCGCCAGATCCGCATCCGGGGACGGGTCACCGCCTGCGACGCGGCGGAGAGCCGGGCCGATCTGGCGGCCCGCACGCGAGGGGCGCTGGCGGCGGCACTGACGGGCCGCCAGAGCGAGGTGCTGGCCTCCCGCGAGGAACTGGCCGCCGTCGCGGCGGAGTCCTGGGAACGGGCCGGCGCGGAGCCGGACGCCCCGGCACCGACCTGGACCCGGTACATCCTCGCCCCCACGGAGATCGAGTTCTTCCAGGGAGACGCGACCCGCCAGCACACCCGCCTCCACTACACCCGCACCCCCACCACCCCGTGGACCCGCCACCTCCTGTGGCCCTGACCTACCTCTCCGACCGCCAGGCGGGGTTGAGGACCGAGGCTGGGCAAATCCACCCGTCCGGCGCTTGAGGACCGGGTCTGGGCAAATCCAGCCGTCCGGCGCTTGAGGACCGGGGCTGGGCAAATCCAGCCGTCCGGCGTTTGAGGACCGGGGTCTGGGGC